>CASBRC010000116.1 GCA_949128015.1 Synechococcales cyanobacterium PMM_0003 | reverse complement strand
CTACTGACAGCTTGGTTCGTCCTAGTGCAGTAGCTCAAAATGTAACTTCAGTATCTCAACTTAGCGATGTTCGTCCTACTGACTGGGCTTTCACCGCGTTGCAATCTTTGGTAGAGCGCTACGGTTGTATCGCTGGCTATCCTGACAGTACTTTCCGTGGCAAACAAGCAACTAGCCGTTTTGAATTTGCTGCTGGTTTGAATGCTTGCTTGGACAAGATCAATGAAATTATCTCCGCAGGTTTGGCTGATAAGGTCAGTAAAGAAGACCTCGCCACCTTACAAAAGCTTCAAGAAGAGTTTGCGGCTGAACTCGCAACCCTTCGCGGTCGTGTAGATGCTCTCGATGCTAAGACTGCTAAGCTCGAAGCTCAACAGTTTTCTACCACCACCAAGCTACGCGGCGAAGCAGTCATGGCTTTAGCTGCTGCTTCTGATGGCGTTGGTGCTCCTTTGGACAAAACTAACACTACCTTCAGCTATCGTGTTCGTCTTAACCTAGATACTAGCTTCACTGGCAAAGACTTGTTAAGAACCCGTCTGGAATCAGGTAACAATCCTAACATTGGTACAGCTTTAGGGGTTCCCAACGCTAGCCGTCTATCTTTTGACACTAATACGAACAATTCATTTAATATTGGTCGTCTGTTCTATAGATTCCCCATTGGTGACAACATCACCGCTTATGTTGCACCGATCGGCGCTCCTGAAGATGTCATCAGTCCTTTGAATCCTCTTGAAAGTGATGGTCAAGGTACAATTTCTCGCTTTGGTCGTTTCAATCCTTTAATCCGTATCGCATCTAGTGGTCGTGATAGTGGTTTAGCAGTTGCTGGTTTGAACTTTAAGTTCAATAATCAAGCGAATCTTGAACTGATGTACAGCGCTTCTAATGCTGGTAATGCAACTGGCCCCGGTGGTGTAACTGGTGGCGATACAAAACTTGCTGCTCAGTTGGTTGTTAAGCCATCTGATGCATTGACTCTGGGTATTGGTTACGCGAATTCTTACAATCCAACAAACGCCTCCGCTACTTCTACCTCCCTTGGCTCTGGGTTAAATGCTGACACTTATACCGTTCTGCCTGGTAATTTCGGTCAGAGTGGATTCAAAAGCGACACGGTTGTCGGTAGCTTGGTTTGGGACATCACCAAGAAGCTTACCTTTAACACTTGGGGTTCTTGGACTTTCACCAACTTTAGCGTTAATAATGGTGCTAATCCTGCATCTGCAACCTTTACTAGCTGGGCAGCTGCACTCTCTGCTAAAGATCTATTTAGCGAAGGCGATCTAGCCGCTGTTATGTTTGGTCAACCACTTTTTACAAGCAGCGTTAGTGGCGGAGCGGGTGCCAGTCCTAGCACTCCTTATCACTTGGAAACCTTCTATCGCTTCCGTGTTTCCAAGAACATCAGCATCACTCCTGGTGTGTACTTCGTATTCAACCAAGGTAGCAACAGTGCTAACGGTACTGCAACTGTTGGTGTAATCCGTACCACATTCTCGTTCTAGAGTTTTGGTCGTGAGTCAAGGGATGAAAATTTTAATTTTTTAATTCCTTGACACAATAAAAAAGAGGAGACACTTAATAAGTGTCTCCTCTTTTTTATTGTGAAAAATAAATTCTGAATCACGGATTATAAGGATTAACTGATTTCACAGATTTCAATTCGGATGCTTTGCGAGATTAGCGTTGCTTATCCAGATTAAAATCTGTGTCATCCTCTGATCCGTAAAATCCGCGATTCAGGCTTCTTATTTTTCGCCTAAACTTAGTGCTGCTCGCGTTGCTTCAGCAACTTGGGACATTGGATCATTAGCCAGCTTTTCTAAAGCAACTTTAGCTTCAGAGCCACCAAGTTGAGCGAGAGACTGTGCAACTCGATGTCGGATTTGCCAATCAGGATCTTCGACAAGGGGCAACAAGAGTGACACAGATTTAGGATTACCAAGATCGCCGAGGGAGCCGATCGCAGCAATTTTTACTAATTCATTAGGGCTTTGTAAGGCTTCGGCAAGTAGGTCAAAACCTTGAGGAGCGCCTAGGTCACCGATCGCAGCGACAATACTAAATTGAAACATCCAGTCATTGGTAGACTCGTAGGCGGTTTTAAGGAGATCAAAGGATTGTGTAAGCTGGAGTGAACCAAGTGAAGCCGCCGCCGCCGCACGGACATCAAGTTCGGGATCGACAAGTAAGCGATCGCTTAAAATTTCTAAAGACTTTTGCAAATCAACAGTGCCAACTGTACCCAGTTGGCTAACTGCATCGTAACGAATCCGAGCATAAGGGTCGATCGCCGCGATTGTAAGTAAATCAAATCGTTCAGCCATAGGAAGAGAGCGACTAGCATGAAGGGCTTTCATCCGAATACCCATATCATCAATAACTAGTTGCTCTCTCAAGGTTTCAAACTGATTTTTTGATATTTCGCTCACAAGAAAATCTCGCAATTAATACGCTAACGTTTCTAGTGTCTCACGTAAGTAGCTACGAACGAGATCATCAAGCACGCTTTCTTGTAACACTAAAATATCTTTGGGATCACCTTTGGAGTCAACATTTCGCGATCGCTGCCATTTGTCAAATCCCGAACTTGTGGCGATCGCTTGTTTGAGATGGCTCCAGACTTTAGGATCTCTTGCCGATTCGTGTAATGGGAGAGGCAAGTCATTCGCTGTTGAGGATAAGTTCATAGACATTTCCTAAGCTTGTATAGAGATTGTGTGAGGTTGCTGAGGGTGTACTTAGTTTAGAATAAAACTAACTAAAGCGCACAATTAGCTCAATGATGTTTATCCTATCATTTCAATAAAGAAGCCATAGATTTAGAATTAAATGTATATCTATAGATAGAAATCAATTATTTAAATCATTATGACTACTTCAAATCCATTTGTTGATCCAAATATTGCATCGCAGACTACAGAACTAAATCCAAACTATGCAATACCTGTCGTATTTGTGTTGTCAGGTATACCACTGATTTGGGTGCAACCGATTGCTGCGGGTGTAGTTGCAATTTTTGGATTGCTTTTAGCCTATCAAGCATCCACCATTCGGTTAGTATTTACCGCGACAGATTTAGATGTTTATCGATCGCAAGAAAAGTTCCGTACTTTCCCCTATCAAGATTGGCAAAATTGGAAAGTATTTTGGTTTGCTTTTCCTGTTTTGTTCTATTTTAAAGAAGTAAAAAGTATTCATTTCTTGCCAGTTTTATTTGATTCTCAAATGCTAAAAACTTGTTTGCAAAAATATATTCCTTTAGAAAAAGCCAAATAACAGTGGCGGCGCGAAGCGCCACCACTGTTATTTGAGCCTTTAAATGCTACAGAGAAACTTTTAAAGTTTCTCTGGGTTTTACAAAAGCGCAAAGCGCTGTACCAATGAATTACTTTTTAGGTATTGATTTTGGGACTTCTGGAGTACGTGCGATCGCAATTAATACAGATAGCGAAATCGTGGCGACTTCTAGATCTGACTATGACATTCGTAATTGTGAAACATGGCAGTTAGCGCTTTACGAAGTAATTGCGAGTTTGCCTGAGCAAATTCGACTAAGAATCAGAAAAATAGTCATTGATGGGACTTCAGCAACGGTTTTAATTTGCGATCGCAAAGGAAAAGCAATCGCACCACCAATGATCTATAGCGATGCTGGTAAGCCTGAAATTTTAGATCAAGTAAAAAAATTTGCACCGTCTCAGCATTCAGTCTGTAATGCGACTTCGAGTTTTACGAAATTAATTTCGCTAGCGAAATATACAGGACAAACATCCAAAGAATTTTATTTTTTACATCAAGCCGATTGGTTGGGGTATTTGTTGCATGGCAAATTGGGCGTGAGTGATTATCACAATGCGCTCAAGTTGGGGTATGACCCATTGATTTTAAAATATCCCGATTGGTTACAGGCTTGGGCTTTAGCCAATCCGACTGTGATTTTGCCAGAAGTATTTGCGCCTAGTACCTCACTGGGTAAGATTCAGAATGCGATCGCCTTGAAGTTAGGTTTGCCGCTCGATTGTGATATTGGTGCGGGAACTACCGATAGTAATGCTGCCTTTTTAGCTTGCGTTGGCACGGCGACCCCAGCGATCGGCACGGCTGTTACTTCGCTCGGTTCGACGATGGTGCTAAAAGTTTTAAGCGATCGCGAAATAAATGATGCCCGTTATGGTGTTTATAGTCATCGTTTTGATCACCCTGATTGCGGATGTTTATGGCTGGTTGGTGGGGCTTCAAATGTTGGTGGGGCTGTGTTACGAAAGTTTTTTACAGATACGGAGTTACAGGAGCTAAGCGATCGCATTGATCCGAATATTTCTAGCTTATTAGATTATTATCCTTTACCAAAAATCGGTGATCGCTTTCCGATTAATGATCCCTATTTAGCTCCGCGTCTTGAACCGATACCTGATGATCCTGTCGATTTTTTGCATGGATTATTGGAAAGTATGGCAAAGATCGAGGCGCAGGGCTATGCGCTACTACAAAAATTAGGAGCTTCACCAATTTCCTGTCTCTATACCGCAGGTGGTGGGGCAAAAAATCAGGTGTGGACAAAAATTCGCGATCGCTATCTGCAAATCCCTATGCGGGAATCTTTACAAACTGAAGCGGCTTACGGCTCTGCGTTATTAGCCAGCAGTAATTTTGAGGTTTTGCGCACCTTAGGGACGGGCAGGGAAATAAAGTACCGTATATTGAAGAAATAAAAAAAGCAATAAAATGCTAAAGATTATAGGCTCAATTCACGGATGCACTAGCCATGCTCGCTGAATTGGCTGCACGATCGCTTGTACCAGTGGCGACAACTTGGCAATATCCTGTAAACCTTGCTCAGTCTGCACATTGATACCTTGTTTATAAATGCTATAGCCTTTAGTCTTCGCGACCCGAATCCCGCAATAATATTTAGATTCCAACCCTTGCGAACTTAATTTTTCTTGCCAACTATCCAGACTTTCCTGCTGCTGAATGTCATCTAGATGCGAAATATCTGTTGCTCGAAATAAATCACGATCTAAAAAGCGACGGCATAAATCCGCCAGAATAAAATCATCACTATCGCGCCATCGATGCATGTGATAGTTAAAAACTGTGTCATCGGAGGCGAAGTATTCTTCACAGGTGAGAGATTGCGGATCTTGGGTTAGCCAAGCCGTCATCGGGCGATCGCAAAATATTTCTCCCTCAGAAATTAAAAATTTAGCGCGACAAAAAATTCTTTCTAATAGAAATCTTGCCGCGATGTTTTTATGATGGTTATAAACCTGCAAATACATGAAATAGCGCACAGTCAAATAATGCTCGATCGCTACTATCCCTTTGCGTCCAATCACTAAGTTTTGAGAAATCGGATCGAAGCGTAGAGCAAGTAAAATCCGATCAAGATCTAACTGTCCATATTTTGCACCCGTGAAATAACTATCTCGCTCTAAATAATCAAGGCGATCGCAATCGATTTGACTAGAGATTAACTGATAGACAAATGGTACAGCATACTTTTTCGTAAATATGTTTTCTAAGTCAGCGATTAAATTAGGAGAAAAGCTATTGAGAACCTCGGCAATTTTGCTGAACTTTAATAATCGTAAAGTCCATATTTCATGATTACTTCCAAAAACTTCTTCCGATGCATGACTATACGGGCCATGCCCAAGATCATGGAGCAAGGCGGCGACTAGTACTACTGTCCGATGGATCGTGAGGTAAGGATATTTATTTGCGATCGCATCAAAGGCTCGTCGCGTCAACGCCATTACCCCCAAGGAATGCGTAAATCGCGAACCCTCCGCCCCATGAAATGTAAAGTAAGCAATATCCAGTTGGCGAATTCGTCGCAATCGCTGAAATTCAGGCGTATCAATTAATTGAATTAATAAAGCTTCAGTGCGATCGTTACTATCAAGCGTAATTGCGCCATGAATTGGATCGTTATAAGTGCGAGATTTGCCTAGGAACATAAGTTTTAAATTTCTAGCAATCCTAAATGAGTGTTACGTCTCTGTTCTTCAATTTTTGGACGGAGTGCTGTGATGCAAATCACATTGCAATGACTACAGATATCATAAGTTAACGGGTAGACATATGCTTTTTGTGTAAGTTTTTTAAAATATTCTTGAAATATTAAAAAAGCCTACAACTCAAATTAGTTAAATGTTTAGTTATCTGCTCTATGGGCTGAGTAGTTGCTAGTTTGCGAGATTTGTCAAAGCATTTTCAGAAATTATTACAGAAATAAATAGTTGCTAAGTAGATAGGCATAATAAAAACCAGAATCCAAAGAGCTGTGGCGCACGCGCAGCGTGCGCCACAGCTCTTTGGGCTTTAGAGT
>CASBRC010000115.1 GCA_949128015.1 Synechococcales cyanobacterium PMM_0003 | reverse complement strand
TAATTGCACAATCCAAATTTGGTACAGGACTACTCAGAGTTGTATTCATCGAATTTGGCAACTCAAAAAGAATTATTACTTTTTACTGGACTAACCAAATAAAACGCTACTGGCAGGAGAACAACCATGAAAGTTAAATATGATGCAGAAGCAGATATTCTCATTTTTATCTTAAAAGATGACTTTCCATACAACGCCATATCTGAAGAAGGCGGCGTAATTGTCAGCTATAGTCAAGCGAATGAACCCATTAGCATTGAATTTTTAAATGCTTCCAAACGTCAATTATTCAATCCCAGTGAGACAAACCTCGTTATTACATCAACTGCTGCTTAATTCATTGCGGATTTTTGCGATCGCAGGTTGATATACTTTGGCGATCGCATCAACTTAAAATCCGTGAAATCAAATAATCCATTTAATCCGCGATTCAGAATTTATATTCGCTCATAAGCAGCAATAAAATCATCCCGCGAGATTCCAGACTGAGTGCAGATACTTCTAAGCGTAGAACCCTTAATAAGCTTATGATTTGGCATAGTTAAAGGAGTAGTCGTTCCGTCAAGATTTTGCCTAATCATCGAAATATGTTCCTTTTCTCGGACTATCGAAAATCCAAAACTCGCAAGCACTTTAACAACCTTAGATTTAGGCGCATCAACAGGAAACTTCGCTATTACACGCTTGCCTCGGCAACAAAAGCCTCAAGTACCGAAGACTCAGCTTCTAGAACCGATCGCCCAAAAGTTTCGATATGAAATAAAATCGCCGATCGCACATCATTGAGCGCCTCTTCATAGGAATCACCCTCACCAACTACAACCCCTTGAATACCCAAAGGATAAGCAACATAACCCTCTGAGTGCTTTTCCACAATAATTTTGATGTGTTTCATAATTGATTTGCGAGACAACATTTACTGTTGCCTTAATTCTAACGCTTGGATTGTGCTTAATGATGAATTTATTGAAGATGCGATCGCAAAGCTCGAATTGTGGATCACAGTTCTAGATTTATTAGCAAAAAGAAAACTCAAAAAGCTGTGGCGTACGCGCAGCGTACGCCACAGCTTTTTGAGTTTTCTTGTCTTATTAGTTACTCTTTGCGAAGCTTAGTAAATAAATGTAATTCTTATAAATACAATGCTTCTGTAGTCACTATAATTAAGGAGTATCAAGGATTTCAAGTTTTCTATACCAAATATAGAAGCCTTGATTTTAGGGAGTTAAATCGCCATGAATAGCTCAGCTTTTGCCTCAGAAACATCTAGAACTGTTCCTAAAGAGCAAGCATTAACACTTTGGTTTGAGGAAGTGGGAATCGCTGACATTCCGCTTGTGGGCGGGAAAAATGCATCTCTAGGTGAGATGATCCGCCAGCTTCAGCCTAAAGGAGTAAATGTCCCTAATGGATTTGCGACTACTGCCTATGCCTTCCGTCACTTCATTGAGAAAGCTGGACTGGAAGTAAAACTACGAGAACTGTTTGCCGATCTTGATATCGAGGACATGACCAACCTGCGCGATCGCGGTCGCATGGCACGGGCGCTAGTTCTTAGCACCCCATTTCCTGAGGATCTGCAAATTGCGATCGCAATGTCCTATCAGAAACTTTGCGACTGTGAGTCATGTGGCAAAGTTTCTGATGTCGCTGTGCGATCTAGTGCCACTGCTGAAGACTTGCCCGATGCTAGTTTTGCAGGACAGCAGGAAACCTATCTTAATGTCTACGGTGCGAACGAAGTCGTCAAAGCTTGCCATCGCTGCTTTGCGTCACTATTCACCGATCGCGCTATTTCCTATCGCACGATCAACGGCTTCGATCACTTCGATGTTGCCCTCTCGGTCGGCGTGCAAAAAATGGTGCGTTCCGATCTCGCCGCTTCTGGTGTGATGTTCTCCATTGATACTGAAACAGGCTTTAAAAATGCAGCGCTAATCACCGCCGCCTATGGCTTAGGTGAAAATGTCGTACAGGGTGCGGTCAACCCCGATGAGTATCTCGTTTTCAAACCCACTCTCAAACAAGGCTTCCGTCCGATCCTCGAAAAGCGCCTCGGCACAAAAGAAATCAAGATGGTTTACGACATTGGCGGCGGTAAGCTAACCAAAAATATTTCTGTCCCAGATTCCGAACGGGTCAAGTTTGCCATCACCGATGATGAAATCCTCAAACTTGCAGAATGGGCTTGCATTATCGAAGATCACTATTCAGAAGTGCGCGGCAAAATCTCACCAATGGATATTGAATGGGCAAAGGATGGTCAAACTGGTGAACTATTCATCGTGCAAGCCCGCCCTGAAACCGTGCAGTCGCAAAAATCTGGCAACGTGCTCAAGAATTACAAATTGAATGGCTCTAGTGATGTGCTGATTACAGGTCGTGCTGTCGGCGAGATGATCGGTCAAGGTGAAGTAAATGTGATTCTAGAAGCCCGTCACATCGAAGATTTCCAATCGGGGCAAGTGTTAGTCACCAACAAGACTGACCCAGATTGGGAACCGATCATGAAGAAAGCTAGTGCGATCGTTACCAATCAGGGCGGACGCACCTGCCACGCCGCAATAATTGCGCGGGAAATGGGTATTCCTGCGATCGTTGGTTGCGGCAATGCCACAGGCGTTCTCAAAACAGGGCAAGAAGTTACGATTTCCTGTGCGGAAGGTGAAGAAGGGAAAGTCTATGACGGGCTTATTCCCTTTGAAGTAATCGAAACTTCTCTCGATAATTTGCCACAACTTTCTACCAAGATCTTAATGAATGTGGGCAACCCCGAAGAAGCCTTTGGCTTATCTGCTATTCCCTGCGATGGCGTAGGCTTAGCCCGTATGGAATTCATCATTGCTAACCATATTAAGGCGCATCCCCTTGCTCTGATGAACTTCGATACTCTTGAAGACAAAGTAGCTAAGCGAGAAATTGCGAAACTGACGGCTCGCTATGAAAACAAAACGGATTTCTTTGTAGACAAGTTGGCTCATGGTATCGGCACGATCGCCGCCGCCTTTTATCCTAAACCAGTGGTAGTTAGGATGTCGGACTTCAAGAGTAATGAATATGTCAACCTTCTTGGTGGTCGAGCCTTTGAACCTACCGAAGAAAACCCGATGATTGGCTGGCGTGGAGCTTCGCGCTACTACGATCCTAAATATCGCGAAGCCTATGGTCTGGAATGTCAAGCCTTGAAGCGCGTCCGTGATGACATGGGTTTAACCAATGTGATTCCGATGATTCCGTTCTGTCGGACCCCTGAAGAAGGTCGCAAAGTGCTAGCAGAAATGGAAAAACATGGCTTAAAGCGTGGCGAGAATGGTCTCGAAGTCTATGTGATGTGCGAAATTCCTAGTAATGTTATTCTGGCTGACGAGTTCTCTGAAGTATTTGATGGCTTCTCGATTGGTTCCAATGATCTCACGCAATTGACTCTCGGATTAGATCGTGACTCTTCGCTAGTAGCTCACATTTTCGATGAGCGCAACGAAGCAGTCAAGTCCATGATTCGCACGATAATTAAACGGGCTAAAGCCAATCATCGCAAGATTGGTATCTGTGGTCAAGCGCCGAGTGATTATCCTGAATTTGCCAAGTTCCTAGTCGAGCAAGGTATTGATTCAATCAGTCTTAACCCTGATTCTGTCTTGAAGACCATGATGGAGTTAGCTAAAGCATAATCATTTTCCCAAACAAAAAGACCTCGCATCGCGAGGCTTTGTTGTTTGGGCTTTCAAGCAATGCTGCTGCGCTTACGGGACTCTTTATAAGAAGTCGTCACATTGCGTAAACCAGACTTCACCATTTGTTGTTCCAAAATCGCAAAAAAACGGCGGCGATCGCTACCTGTCACCACTGCTTGATTATGAGCTTCGGCAAGCGCGACAGGATAGCCATAGCCCTTCTGAACTTGGGCGAGAATAATTTGCAAAGCTTGCGATCGCAGTTCTAAATCCAGAGCCGTCCAAGCTGGCATCTCGATTCTGGCGATTTCTGTACCGACATGGAGATAGCAAAAATAAATCTGATGTTCGCCATATTCTTGCAAAATTCTTGCATGGCTTTTCCAGAGCGGACTACATTCGCCTACCTTTAGCAATCGGCTCCATAATGTGCCATCACGTAAGGGCTGGAGCTGACTGCAAGGTGCAGAATCAAGCGGTTTCGCAGCACAATGAGTACTGCAATCAGGTTGCTCAAAAGGACATAGCTCTAAACGTAAAAAATTAGTAGTTTCAGCAGCACGCGGGGCGCTGATGTATCCTGCCAAGGGGATTTTTTGGGATTTCAGGCTATCCCATGCAGCCAGAATATCTGGCAAAAGTTGCGATCGCGCATCGGCAGCGATTTCGTCAAACTCCCAATGAATTAATGCGCCATCAGTAAAGGCAAGCATTGGAGATACAGGAAATTGCGATCGCGTTTCTATGGCTAAATTCGCTAGAGCCACATTTTCGGCGACAGTGCGCTTATATGACATCCATTGCTCAGTCTGAATTCCCCATTGCCTTGCTTTATAGAGATCTTCTGTTTTATAAAATACTTCAGGGATATTATCGAGTAATGGATAAATTCCAGAGTTATAGTAAATTGCGACTCGACCAATATTAATCAAATAGCAATAGGCAATTTCATGACGACTAGGTGCAATTTGGGAACCATCGGTGGCGAGGACGATGTGCGGTGTGCTTATGGGTGCGATCGCTTGAATTTGTGACAGAGACTCAATGGGTTCAGCACAATTAAAGGTAATGCGATCGCGAAATTGTGTAACTGCATGACAATGCGAAACTTGATTTACAGTTGCCTTGTGAAATAGTGTTTCAGCGCGATCGAGTTTGACAGTCAATTGCTGAGCTTCTCTCTGCAATTGTTCAGACATCCCTTGCATCTGTCCCATCAATTTCTGTAAATCCAGCATGATCGCTTCTCTAAATTTTTTAGTATAGCTGTCATCATAGAAATTACAGCACAAAGCACTGAAACAAAAATCTTGTAGCTGTTTTGTTTACAAACAAACCCCGAAAACAGAAAGCTGTATGGCACGCTGAGTGTGCCATACAGCTTTCTAGATTTTCTTTGCTACGTGGAGCGAAGAATACCAAGAACTCAAGTTCTTGGCTCAAAGCTCAAGTCAGTTAAAACTGACTAAAGAAAGTCTTAAATTAACCCGTTTCAACGGGTTTAAGCTTTTAGCCCGCAATTTATTGCAGGGCTTCCACGTAACATCGGTTACTTAGAAACTAAACTGAGTGCGTAGATTACCTACAAACACTGTTGGGTTAGTCGAGAAGCTATTGGGATTGAAAATCGCGTAGAACGCAGGCACGATCGCAATGTTCTTACTAATTGGATAATAGTATGACATCTCCAACTCATACTGAGTAGCACCATTGCCACCACCAGACAGCAAGAAATTACGTCCACTGCTGTAGCTATGAGGCACGACAAAAGAAAGGACTGCTAATGCGCTTTCTTTAAATAGGTCTGGGAAGGCTAGACCAAATTGGAATGCATTAACATTAATGCTGCCACCTGTAACACCAGCAGTTAGTGGCGTAATATTAGTACTACCGTAGGAATAGCGTCCGAAAACACCAAAGCCTTTAGTAACCAACCAATCAAAGTTCAAGACAATTGTATCGGCAGTAGCATTGTTAATCGGACCGTTCTGACCATCATCAGCAAAACCATAGGGTAAAGGCTCAGCCGTAGCACCACCAACAAAGCCAGCAGTGTTAGTCCTAATATTAGAACGAGTGTATAAAAAGCGAATGTTTGCATCACGGCTTGGCGAATACACTAATTCTGCGCTTAAAGTGTTAGTTCCACCAAATAGACCTTGTTGAGGATTACTAGAAGTATTGAAATTGGCTCCGCTTAGAAATTCAGTATTTTCACCGAGATACGCAGCAGTCAGTCTAAATTGAGGACTCATTGTCCAAGTTACAACCGCACCCGAACCGCGATCAACCGCATTCGATAAGGTGCTTCCATTCGAGTTAAAGCTGGTTGCTCCCGTCACGAAGTTAGTGAAACGGTTCCCATCAAAATAACGATAGAAGTTCAAACGAGGACCGATCGCAACATTGACATTGCTAGCAACTGGGAAACTATAGAACAATTCTCGAACATAGAAGGAGTTTGCATTTCCACTTGGCACACCTGTCTGGTCTAGAAAAGGGGTTCCCCATGAGTTAGTAAATCCAGAAGAGACAAAGTTATTTGCTGGAGAGTTACCATTGCCTGTAACCAGTTGAGTTACTAAGGCATCTTTACCAGTAAAAGAAGTCGTCAGATTCAAGAACAGATAATAACCGAATGTAATATTTGGATTACTGCGGTTAACTGTTGTGGGAACTCCACCAACACCACGTACTGGAGGAGCAAAAGCACTAGCGGGAACGCTTCGTTCTGCTCTAACAGGGGCAGATGCAGTAGCACCTGTCAGATTAAAGAAAGCAAGACCACTAAGTTTTGTCGTTGCTGAAAACTGCTGTGCTTCGAGCTTAGCGGTCTTAGCATCGAGCGCATCAACGCGACCACGTAAAGTAGCCAATTCAGCCGCAAATTCTTCTTGTAGTTTCTGTAAAGTAGCGAGATCTTCCTTCGAGACTTTGTCGGCTAGTCCTGCGGAAATAATCTCGTTGATTTTATCTAAACAAGCATTTAAACCTGCGGCAAACTCGTAACGGCTAGTTGATTGCTTACCACGAAAAGTACTGTCTGGATAACCCGCAATACAACCATACCGCTCCACTAGAGACTGTAGTGCAGTGAAAGCCCAATCAGTTGGCTTGACATCACTCAATTGAGAAACCGACGTAACTTGGGCAACATCAGTCAGTTCATCAAGTTTATTGACTTCTAAATTCCTAATCGGTGAAGATCCCACCGACAAGTTCTGTTGGAGTGTGACTGCTGACTCTTGGCGATCAATTAGATTACTAATTGAAGTAGCCGTGGTTGGAGACGAGTTATTAACTAAATTAGCTGTTGGCAAATTAGCTGTCGTCGAATTCACGGCTGAATTCTTCGATAAATCATCTGAAGTTTGAGACTCAGCCTTTGCTGGTGCATCATACAAACTAGATAGCGCTGCAAACATCGCTAGACATGAAAGCGAATTACTGAAAGCCTTTGACATAGATCCTCAAACCAATTAGACGAGCGAAACCACATTGGTTTGGATACTGTATACAGTATCCAAACTTGTATGATTAAACTTGAGATTTGCGATCGCATTCTGTATTACTAGGTACAAAGGCTTGAAAATCAATAAGGATCGCAAATTAAACAAAAGCCAAATATGATTGGTCGGGCGAAGCCCGACCAATCATATTTGGCTTTTAAGTTAGCTACCGCGATAGGTGCTATATGACCAAGGTGATACTAGTAAAGGCACATGATAGCGATCGCTAACATCAGCGATACCAAAGCGCACAGGAACAATGGTTAAAAAATTAGGTTCGGGTAAGGATGTTCCACAATTTGCGAAGTAGTCACTCACATAGAAACAAATTTCATATATACCCACTTTGATTTCGCGATCATTTAGCAATAGCTCGTCTGTCCGACCATCTTGGTTGGTGGATAGAGTTTTGAGTAATTTTCTTTGTCCATCATTTGCGATCGCCCATAGTTCGATTTGCATATTTTGGGCAGGACATCCACGCACTGTGTCAAGGACGTGAGTTGAAAGTTTTCCAGACATAAATTTTTAGTAATATTATTAAAAATATTGTAAGAGTCTTCACAAAGCAAAGGCTCTTAAGTAGGTAGGCATAATAAAAACCAGAACCCAAGAAGCTGTAGCGCACGCTGCGCGTGCGCCACAGCTTTTTGGGTTCGTATTTAATTGTGTTCATCTACTTATAATATTGCGCCTTGTTAGTGCATACTGTATACACTAAACTAATAGACAAAACTAATCCATAAATTCAATAGCCCCATTTATGACAGTATCTAACGGGACAAGACGAGTATTTATTTGTGGTTCGGCTCTTCGCGGTCAACCCGATCATGGTAATTTACAGGGCGCAAAGTTTATCCGCACGGCAAGTACTGCAACTCGCTACCGACTCCATGCCGCAGGAGATGGATGGCATCCAGCAATTTATGAAGTATCGGCTGGTGGTATCTCTATACCAGGAGAAGTGTATGAGATGCAAGATGATGAATTTGAGTATCTTGCAAGTAATGAGCCGCCACATATGTATCCTACGGACGTTTATCTAGAAGATGGAGAAGTTTTGACAGCTTTTTTCTATCCTCAAGAATTAACTGAAAAGTTTAATTGGATTGATATTTCTGATCTTGGTGGCTGGGCTGCGTATAAAAACAGTTGCTTAGCTTCAGCATAAAATACAGCAAACCTAAATTTTTATAATAGCCCCGATTCGCGGGGCTTTTATAAAAATTTAGGTTTGGGGTTTGCTGAGAATAGAAC
>CASBRC010000114.1 GCA_949128015.1 Synechococcales cyanobacterium PMM_0003 | reverse complement strand
TACTTACCATTCGCCGTTAATGGCTGGTTTGTAAATGGCGGTGGACGTTGTTGGGTTTCTAGTATCGGGACAAGACTCCCTGGCTCTGAACCTCCCGCCCCTGAAGCAACTGCACTCCGCATTGGCACATCAAACAACAAGCCCACCTTGATGTTTAACATCAAGCCTGCTGCTGCCTCCGCTAGCCAGTTAGCACTTCCCTCAACAGGCGATCGCATTAAAGTGCTAATCCAAGAAAGCACTCCCAAGCCATTGCCCGAAGATGCTGCTGAGGATGCCGAAGCCCCCCTAAATACTGGTGAGTTTTTCAACGTTATCGTTGTCCAAGGTGGTGAAGAACTAGAAAGATATGAACATGTCTCGATGAATCCACAGGTAGCTACCGCAGTCGCTGACTATGTAGTAACTGCGATCGCAGATTCAGAATATGTCACCATCGCCGACATTTCCACCAGTGGACAGCCACTCTCTCGTCGTCCTGCCAACGGTGCATACGAGATTGCGCCACCTCCTTATATTTCGACGATCGATCGCTTTGCTCGCGACCTCCTCGGACAAAGAGACGATCGCACTGGCATCCAAGGCATGTTTGAAATCGATGAAACCGCGATGATTGCCTGCCCAGACCTAATGCGCGTCTACGAAGCAGGACTAATCGACATCGATCAAGTACATGGTGTCATGGAAATGATGCTCAGCATGTGCGAAAACTCTTTTCCCGGTCCCGCATTCCGCATGGCAGTCATCGATCCACCACCGATCAAGCCATCTAAAGGCATGGAAGCCGTAGCACCCGATCGCCAAAAGCCTCAAGATGTAGCCCAATGGTTGAGCATGTTCAACCGTCGCTCCATGTTTGGCGCTCTTTACTACCCTTGGATCAAAGTCGCCAATCCTCGCAAAGGTGGCAAGCCATCCTACGTTCCACCTTGCGGACATGTAATGGGGCTATGGTGTCGTACTGACCAATCACGCGGTATCTTTAAAGCTCCTGCCAATGACACTCCCAGAGGCGTTCTTGGCTTAGCCTACGAAACCAATATGCGCGAGCAAGAAATGCTCAACCCCATTGGCATCAACTGTATTCGCAACTTTGCCAGCTACAATCGCGGCTTCAAAGTATGGGGCGCACGCACCTTGGTCGAGCCAGACAACATCCAATGGCGCTACATCAGTGTCCGCCGCCTGATCAGCTACATCGAGAAATCGATCGAAATCGGTACTCAATGGGTGGTCTTTGAACCCAATGATACCGATCTATGGGCGCGGGTATCACGCACCGTCAGTAACTTCCTTGAAGGACTGTGGCGCAATGGTGCATTATTTGGTGGCGCATCTTCGGAAGCGTTTTACGTCAAATGTGATGCTTCGCTTAACACCCATGAAACGATGATGATGGGTCGTCTATATATCGAAGTCGGTATTTGCCCTGTCCGTCCTGCTGAATTCGTGATCTTCCGCGTCAGCCAGTGGTCGCCTAATAGTTAAAAGTTAAAATTTTACAGCGCTGACCATCTCTGCGCTGTAAAATTTTAACGGCATATTTTTTTGATGTCAAAAACTCAGATTTTAGGGAGGAAGAATGGCTGATCTTATACCAATTCCTACTAGTCGATACTATGTAGAATTTGATGGATTGACTGACAAATTGATTAAAAGTGTCTCTGAAGTTAGCTTTACGGGGCAGACCGCAGGACATGAAAAACCGCTTGCTTCAACCAAAGGCGGCAAAACAATTTGGCAGAGCACATCGGCAGGTTTTGAAGAAAACCCCAATGTCACAATTGAAGTCTATGTCACTGAAGGAGACATGGACTTTTATAATTGGATGCTAGCAACGATGCCCAAAAGTGAGGGGGGACAAGGCAAATGGTCTTCCAATCGCAAGAATGGCTCAATTGTGGCTTACGACAGTGAAGATACTGAGGCAATTCGTTGGACTCTCACAAATTGCTGGATTAAGTCTTACAAGGTAAGTGATTTTAGCTCAGAAAGTAAAGATTTGGCTGTTGAAACCTTTGAAATTATTGCTGAGCAAATCAACCGTACTAAGTAGGCAAACATAATTTAACCTAGGATGTGTTAGGCGTAGCCCTAATACATCCAGTCCATTATCAGGATGGGTTATGCGATCGCATAACCCACCCTACGATGTTTTATTTTAATTTCAAAAACTTACGCTTATCAAAATTTTGAGGTCAAGCAACTATGGCGAAAGGTGAGATTTTAGCCTGCTCCAAATACTATTTCAACTTATCTGGTCTAGATGACTTGGTTGTCAAAAGTGTTGCTGGTATCGGCTCAACGCTGCAAACCGCAGGCGATAGTAAGTCGTTTGGTGTCTCTAAGGGTGGCAAATCGGCGATCCAAGCTACGGTGACAGGTACGAGCAACAGTAATATTACAGTTGAGTTTGTCTGTACTCTTGGCGATGATCGCCTCATCAAATGGTACAGCGCATCGCATTCTGAAGTGCTTGGTGGTGGCGGAACTGGGACTAAGGGCGAACGAAAAACAGGTACAATTACTCTTTATAACCAAGGCGGCGAAGCGGCTGCCACATGGGAAATAACAGGTGTAATGCCTTCGAGCTATAAATCAACTAAGCTCGAAGCAGGTGCTGAAGGACTAGCAACTGAGACAATTGAGTTTGTATATGAGTCTTTGCATCGCAAAACTTAAACGCTCATATAGGGAAATAAGTGAAATGGTAAAATCAAGAAAAAGGTGATTTGAACAAGAGGGAAAAGTGATAATGATCAAGTTTCCATTGACAGAGTTATTAGACGAGTAAGCCTACTCCCTTCCCAGTGAAAGATTAGACAGTAAAACCCAAGAATTAGCGTTGCGGCGCTTCGCGCCGCAACGCTAATTCTTGGGTGGGAAGGGAGTGTCAAATATGGCTACTGAAAATCCTGCATCCGCAGGACACGCAATAGCAGAAGGACAAGCACCGCATGATCGCAAACGTGCGCCAAGAGTGAAATATCGTTAGTGTCATTAATTATTCGCTACCTGTATTTTGAAATTTTGAAATGCTTTCGCTGTAAGGCTTAACAAAGTGAAATTTTGCTGGTAGCGAAAGAATAAAGACACTAACAAATATCGGTGTCGAGAGTGCGGCAAAACATATCGCCGAGGAATTGGGACTGGACTACGGCACATTATTACAGTGGCGGCATCGTATCCAAAAACGCGGATTAGTACATTTAACTAACGATGTCGATGGTTTCTACGAAGTTCATTGCAATACGATGGAAGGTATTTGGACTGGGTTGCGTAATTCAAATATGACATCAGCAAGGTTTTCTAACTGGATGGCAGATAGTTTAGAGATCTTGCTGCTGGTTCTGGGGCTTAGCTGTCCAAATTTACGGGTCAGCATCCTTTGCAACATTGATATTTGTCTTTGCAAACCTATTTGCTCGCCTTCTTCTTTGGCTTCTTGGTAGACGCGGGTTTTCTTTAAATCGCTGTAGTTAAACATTTGTTTGCTAAGGATGCAGTGGTTAAGATCCCCTGACTTTTTCTTCATTGTTATAGGTTAACTCGATCTGTCAAACAAAAAGTCGGGGATCTGCGCGTTTATAGCAAACCAAGAACTCAAGTTCTTGGCTCAGAGCTAAAGTCAGTTAAAACTGACTGGAAGAATTCTTAAAGGTGTCTTTAACCCGTTTCAACGGGTTTTAGCTTTGAGCCATGAGATTGATCTCATGGTTTATCATGATGTTGTGGCAAGTCTTTGCGGATGAGTGGGTTATGAATTTGTGGAAACGTTTGTTTGGTAAGTCAGATGATGAAATCGCGCCGCTATCTGATCGAGAGTATGAGCAGTTATTTCTGCAACTCCTGCAACGTGTGGCTGCGAATTAGGATGGCGATCGGCTAGGACAAGTTTTAGAG
>CASBRC010000113.1 GCA_949128015.1 Synechococcales cyanobacterium PMM_0003 | reverse complement strand
CTCCGCGTCGCCACCCTCTTTTGGGTTTTATGTCCTAACAAGACTAGCGACAGCTATAACTCACTAAATTAACGCATTGTTACAAATTCCTCAGCGGCAGTGGGGTGCATAGCCATAGTGTTATCCAGATCTTTTTTACAACCGCCCATAGTCACAACCAAAGCCATACCTTGAATAATCTCGGCGGCATCTTTGCCGACCATCTGTAAACCTAAAACTCGCTCTTCTTCACCAACTACGATTAGTTTCATCATAGTTTTAGATTCTCCTCCTGCAAGGCTATAAAACATCGGGCGAAATTTGGTTTTATAAATTTTTATATGATCGCCATATAGCTCTCTTGCTTTTTCTTCAGATAAACCCACAGTGGCGGCTTCGGGTTGAGAGAATACGGCGGAGGGAATATTGGAATGACTGATAAATCGGGGCGTATGACCATAAACTGTGTCCGCAAAAGCTCGACCTTCGGCGATCGCAACGGGCGTTAAATTTACCCGATCGGTACAATCACCGATCGCATAAATGTGGGGCTGATTGGTACAGCTATCTTTTTGGACTGCGATCGCATTATTAACAACTTCGATTCCTGCTTTTTCTAGGCTCAGGGGAGCAAGATTTGGCTTACGACCTGTTGCCGCTAGCACTTCATCAACGGTGATTTGCTGTGCATTGCCATCGACATCATTAAAGGTAATTGTTAGATCTTGCTCATTTTTAACAATCTTGAGCGAATTACTGTCAATTCCAGTATGAAATTTAATGCCACGATTGACCATCCCTTCTTGGACGCTGGCTCGCACATCTGTGTCAAAACCTTTTAAAACTGAATGATTGCGAATTATTTGCGTCACATCGGCTCCTAATCCGTGCATAATTCCTGCAAATTCTGTCCCAATATATCCGCCACCAATCACCGCAAAGCGTTGCGGGAATTCGGGAAGAAGAAACATTTCTTTGGAGGTGATGGCGTACTCCATACCCACTAAGTTTGGCTTGAAGGCTTCACCACCAACAGCGATCAGGATGCGCTCAGCAGTAAATTTGCGATCGCCTACTGCCACAGTATGTGCGTCTACAAATTTTACAAATCCTGAAATTAGCTCGACATTACTTTTTTCTAGGAAACTAATGTGCAATTTGTTTAAGCGAGCTACTTCTGTTTGAATAGCATCGCGGAGTTTGTGCCAGTCAAGCTTACCTGCGGGAATATTCCAGCCATAGCCTGATGCTTCTTGCGAAAAATGTGAAAAATGTGATGCATAAACCATCAGTTTTTTAGGTACACAGCCTCGAATTACGCAAGTACCACCTACCAAGTCACCTTCTGCGATCGCAACTTTTGCGCCAAATGCTGCTGCGCTTTTTGAGGCGGCGAGTCCACCACTACCTGCCCCAATCACAAATAAGTCGTAATCAAAACTTGTCATAACTTTTTCTCATAAACTTCTGTAAGTATAGCGATATCATTTGCGTTTCCCAAAGATAAGGCGGCGCTTCGCGCCGCCTTATCTTTTGGGGTTCGATAGCGCTAACAAGGGGCTTAAGCCCCTTGTCTGTTCAAGTTATAGAACTAATTAGTTTTAACAACTCTTCTTCAGAAAGACATTCCACACCTAATGACTGAGCTTTTTCTAGCTTGGAGCCTGCATCGGCTCCAACGACAAGATAATGCGTTTTTTTACTGACAGAATCGGTGACCTTGCCGCCAGCGCCTTGAATCAGAGCTTTGGCTTCATCCCGCTTCAGCGTTGGTAATGTCCCCGTCACCACAAAAGTTTTACCCGCAATATTCGGATTAATTGCGATCGCATTTTCATCTTTCTTCTCGCGTACAAACTGTAAACCTGCGGATTGAAGGCGCTGTACTAAATCCTGATTAGCATCCTTGTGAAACCATTCATAAACAGCTTGAGCAATCTCTTCCCCAATGCCAAAAATAGATGCGATCGCATCGGGCGTAGACATTGCTAATAGCTCGACATTAGGGAAATTATCAGCAATATTTTGAGCGTTCACGCTGCCCACATGCCTGATACCTAAACCGTATAGCACTCTAGCCCAAGGCTTAGTTTTCGATTGCGCGATCGCCGCGATAATTTTGTCTGCTGACTTCTGACCCAAGCGATCAAGTGTTTGCAAGCGATCGCTAGTCAGATCATAAAGATCGGCAACTGAAGTTATATGATTTTCGGTGACTAATTGCCTAACTAATTTCTCGCCAATACCATTGATATCCAAAGCGTCACGGCTGACCCAATGCTCGATCGCACCGCGCACGATCGCAGGACATTCGAGATTAATACAACGGGTCGCTGCTTCATCTTCAGGTTTAAAAACAGGTTGACTGCACTCAGGGCAATGGGTGGGCATCACAAAACGAGTTGCCCCGTTAGGGCGCAATTCTGGCAGTACGCGCACCACTTCAGGAATAATTTCGCCAGCTTTACGGACAATTGCTTTATCACCAAGATGTAAATCTAGTTCGGCTAGGCGATCGCTATTGTGGAGAGTTGCTCTCGACACGGTTGTACCAGCTAGCAAAACAGGACGCAATTCCGCAACTGGGGTGAGAGTGCCTGTGCGCCCAACTTGCACGGTGACAGCCTCAATGATCGTGGGCATTTCTTCAGCAGGATATTTCCATGCGATCGCCCAGCGTGGAGTCCTTTGCGTAAAGCCAAGTTGATCATGTTGAGAGAAGGCGTTCAGCTTAATCACCATGCCATCAGTCATGTATGGTAGTTTTAGCCGTTCCGTTGACCAATAATCATAATAGTCTTGTAATTTCTGAATAGATTGGCAAAGCTTTTTATTAGGATTTACCCGAAAGCCAATTGTTTGTAAAAATTCGAGAGCTTGCCATTGAGAGGTGATATCAGATAGATTTTGGGGATTGCCCTCACCCCCTGCCCCTCTCCCTAGGGCAGAGGGGAGATGGATTGTATAGGCAAAAAAATCAAGACGGCGTTTGTCAACTTTGCGCGAATCGAGTTGGCGTAAGGTTCCTGCGGCGGCATTACGCGGATTGGCAAATAAGGCTTCACCCTTTTGCGATCGCTCTTGGTTAATCTCATCAAAAACTGCGATCGGTAAAAATGCTTCACCGCGAATTTCTAAGCGATCGGGTGGATTTTCTAAATTTAACCTTAAGGGAATGGAACGAATGGTTTTAATATTAGGGGTGATGTCTTCGCCTGATGTGCCATCGCCTCTAGTTGCCCCACGCACTAAGACACCATGCTCATAAGTTAATGCGATCGCAGAGCCATCGATCTTCAACTCACAAACACTATCTAAGAATTCTTGTTTTTCTACTCCCTTTTGGCAGCGCTCTTGCCAAGTTATGACATCGTTAGAAGCAAAAGCATTTTCTAAACTATAAAGCGGAATGTGGTGCTGAACCGAAACAAATTGAGTCGTCGGTTTTTCACCTACGCGCTGAGTCGGACTATCGGGAGTAATGAGTTGTGGATATTGCGCTTCAAAAGCTTGCAATTCCTGATAGAGCGCATCATAGACTGAATCCTCCATCGTAGGAGAATCAAGGACATAGTACTCATAACTAGTGCGTTGGAGTACTTTGCGTAGTTCTAGTAATCTTGCTTGGATTTCAAGATTGGGGGAGGTTTCAGTCACAATATTGCGGGATTACAAAACTTGAGCTAATTATACCTAAAAAGCTATGACGCACATCGTGCGCCATAGCTTTTTAGGTATAATTAGGCTATGACTGAGACTCTGATTCAAAATCCTGAAAAATTACAAGCGCGATTAAAAGAAATTCCCCTTGAAGCAGGGGTCTACTTTATGCGCGATCGCAATGATGGCGTAATCTACATTGGCAAGTCCAAGGCATTACGCAATCGGGTGCGATCGTACTTTCGTAGTAGTCAGGACTTGTCGCCTCGCATCGCGATGATGGTGCAGTTGATTCATGAAATCGAGTTTATTGTCACCGACTCCGAAGCCGAAGCCCTCGCCCTTGAATCGAATCTGATTAAACAATATCAACCCTATTACAACGTCCTTCTCAAAGACGACAAAAAATATCCCTACGTCTGCATCACTTGGTCAGAGGACTATCCCCGTATATTCATTACCCGCAAGCGCAAGATGGG
>CASBRC010000112.1 GCA_949128015.1 Synechococcales cyanobacterium PMM_0003 | reverse complement strand
TAAGTCGGTTAAAACCGACTGAAAAATTTCTAAAAATCGTCTTTAACCCGTTTCAACGGGTTTTAGCTTTGAGCCAAGAACTTTAGTTCTTGGCTTATCCCGAACTGACGTTAATTTACTAAAAACAATAAGTCGCGGCGCAAAGCGCCGCAACTTATTGTTTTTTTAGACTAGTCCAAACCAACCAAGATATGTCGAGACGATTGAATTTCCGAAAAATAGTGAAATTGCACCACCAATTGCTAAAAAAGGACCAAATGGGATTGGATGCTGTTTGCCTAAATCTTTAATGAGTATAGCGATCGCACCAACGAGAGTACCGATCGCAGAAGCAATTAAAATCGTTAGCAAAATATTTTGCCAACCTAGCCACATACCGATCATCGCCGCAAGTTTCGGATCTCCGCCACCCATTGCTTCCTTTTGCAGAAAAAATCTGCCTGCAATTCGCATCATGTCTAAAAGCCATATACCTAGCACGGCTCCGCCGACACCAAATAAAAGCCGACTAGCAAAAGTAATGCGATCGCTATTATCTATCGAAGCGAGGCTGACTTGATAAATCAAACCTAATACCAAACCTGATTGAGTTAATGAATTCGGCAATGTCATCGTATCAATATCAATCATGGCTAAAGCTAACAGCCAACTGAGAAAGGCAGCATAGAAGCATAAAGTCAGAATTGGTAATGAAGCTCCAAAATATGCGGCAATACTCCAAAACAGAAAAGCTGTTAACGCTTCGATCGCAGGATAGCGCCATGACACAGGTGCATGACAATAACGACATTTTCCTTTAATCAGAAACCAACCAATAATAGGAATATTATCGCGTGGCGCAAGTTGGCGTAGACAATGGGGACAACGCGAGGGTGGATGCAGAATTGATAAGCCTGCAGGGACGCGATAAATTACCACGTTCAAGAAGCTGCCAATACATGCACCGAGTGCGATCGCAAAACATTGTAAAAAAAGAGATTCAATTAATAGCAAAGAATTAAAAAAATGAATTGCTAGATAGCACCCTATAGGGTTACTATCTTATGCCCGTTTATTTAGGCAAACATATTGTACGTGTTACCGTACAATTTATGCCATCATAATCGCGGCAGACTCTACGAGCAGTGGCTTCCGCTTGTCTGCTACTAGTTGACCAAGCAGTTCCTGCTGCCCCATTGCTCCCCTCAGCGATCGACATGCAAGCATTACGAGCCCACACCATCACCTCACAATCCCCTGCTCCAGAAATATCTTCACATTCACTCAAGGCGCGATTTTCAGCCGCAGCACGAGTTCGATAATTCCAAGAGTAGCCTTTGTCTTGCGTTGAAGAAGATCGTGAGATTGCTCCAAAGCTTTGAGCGGCGGCTTCTAGCGCTCCTACAGAGATTGTCGGAATTAAAACTGCGACTGCGATCGCTAAAGAATTCCAGAAACTTTTAGACATAAACAATCCTCTCTAGAAATTGTTGAGACTCTATAGTTTCTATAGTACCCAGATAACCAGAGCTTTTTTAACTATGTTTGCATATATTAAGATAAGTAGGTAAGCAAAAGAAACCTTAAAACTCAAAGAAGCTGTAGCGCACGCGCAGCGTGCGCTACAGCTTCTTTGAGTTTGGGTTTAATTATACTTACCTACTTACAAATTGATATTTAACATAGGAATTAGCAATTGCTCACTAGTACCAAAAATCCTTTAGTCAAACAATTGCGATCGCTAGGTGAAAGTGCTAAAGATCGCAAAGAGCAAGGACTATTTTTAGTGGAAGGAACTCATGCACTGACGGAAGCGATCGCCACAGCTTATCCGCTCTCAATAGTTTGCTGCACCGAAAAATGGATCGCCGCTAATCCAGATTTATATGATCAAATTGAAACATCTATAGATGAAATCGAGAGATTAGAAATCGTATCTGAAGAAGTACTTCAAGCGATCGCTACTACTAAAAACCCTGATGGTGCGATCGCAGCCGCATTACTCCCATCTCGCGAAGTTGCCCAAATCAAATCCTTGGGTTTGGCGTTAGAAACAATTCAAGATCCAGGCAATATTGGGGCGATCGTGCGATCGGCGGTAGCTGTAGGTGTTGATGGCATTTTGGTGAGTAGTGATAGTGTGGATTTGACCAATCCTAAAATTATTCGGGCTACGGCTGGGCAATGGTTTCGCTGTGCCATGCAAACATCGACGCATCTTGCCGATGATATTCGTAAATTACAATCACAGGGCGTAAAGGTAATTGCTACCTTAGCAAATGCCTCAAAAACCTACTGGGATTATGACTTTAGGCAACCGACTTTGATTTTGTTAGGTAATGAAGGTAATGGATTATCTCAGGAATTAATCGATCTCGCGGATGAGGCTGTGTCGATCCCTCAAAGCGATCGCGTGGAATCCTTAAATGTGGCTATTTGTGCTGCTCTACTACTGTATGAGGCAAAACGTCAGCGATCAAAATCCCAAAAAACTATGGCGCATGCGCTATAACTTTTTAGGTTTTAGTGCGGAAGCGTCAGCGCCGTGTAAATCGTCCAGCCATCCATTAGCAATAATAAAATCGTAAATACCAGCAAAATTAAATACATCCAAGGCTGAGCCAGAGGACGTACATCGCTTGTATTAATGCCTGTACGTTCTTCGACTTGCTTAACTAGTCGCGCAAAGCCAACCACTCGCATTGGTAATAAATAAGCTTGTTCTGAGTCTTTGCTAACAAAGTAATAAACAATTCCGCCTTGTCCTGTAATCCTTGGCTTGAGCGCTTTGATATCTTGCCAAGCCAAAGACCAACCTTTTCGCAAAAAACTGGGAAACCATTGAGGATAGACTAGGCTGATCCCTTCATCAGTGAGAATTACGCGATCGCTAAGCGCTCCATACAAAAACACAAAGCCGATCGCCAAGCCAACAGCCAACCATGAGGCAGGAATTGCAGCATGGGTAAAGTTACTCAAAAATGGCAATGGGGCTGTGAGCGCAATATACAACAGCAGCAATGTCAGCCTTATCAATGGCGAGACCTTGAAGATATCAGTCATAGGTAGCTTTTTTATTTTTATGTTTTAGGCGAAATTTAAAATTGCAATTAACTAATAATCAATTAAGCGCGAAGCGCTTAATTGATTATTAGGATTTTATGTTTTAGGCGATCGCAATTAACTTAACATTGTTTTTTAGGGATAATCTGATAAATGATCGATATGATAAACAATCAAAAACACTTACATACAGTACGGATGGTGTAAAACGTGGGTTGGCGTGTACGTGGCATTCGTGGTGCAACAACAGTTGAAGCAAATACATACGCAGCCCTAGAGAGGGCTGTAATAGAGCTTATGGAGGAGATCGAAGCTCAAAATGATATCGATCCGCGCGAAATTGTTAGTGCTACTTTTTCAGTAACAACGGATATTGATGTCGTATTTCCTGCCAAAATCGCGCGATCGCGATCGCAATGGGAAAATGTCCCACTTTTAGATGTGCAGCAAATGTATGTTGTAGGCAGTTTGGCGCGTTGTATTAGGGTATTAATTCATGTAAATACACCGCTTGAGCAGCATCAGATTAAGCATGTTTACTTAAATGGAGCAAGAGATTTGCGCCCCGATCTTGTCTATGTTCAGGTTTAAACTATTAGTACGAATGGGTAAACAAAACGATGACAGCGACTTTCGCCATTTCCAAGCATTGCAACAGCCTTGCTGAAGTTAGGGCTAGATTTACAGTAGAACTTGCCAGTGATGAGAGTTTCTTCACGGAATGGCATGATGATTTGCCAGATTTGACTGAAACTGAAAAAGAAAGATGCGATCGCATTAAACATCAATATCTCTATCATCGAGACAACGGAAATATTGCTGAAGGGTTGATTAATCAAATTGCGATCGCGCCATTGCTAGAGATGGCAAAATTTTATGACCCACCTTTTGATATCCGAGCTGAGTATCCTGTTGAAATTGAACGTATCGAATTTGATGAAAATAGTGAAACATTAGAAACTATTTATAGAGGCAGAATTGATACGCTGGTCATTCACAAAAAACTCTGGGTACTGGTAATTGAATCTAAGGGGACATCTTTTAACATTGAGGAGGGTATGGCGCAAGCATTAACCTATATGCTCGCTAGTCCCAACCAATCGCAACCGACCTACGGACTAATTAGCAATGGTGGGTTTTCGATTTTTGTGAAAGTCTTAAAAAGTGAAATATTTCAGTATCAGTTTTCCAATGATTTTTCTTTATATAACAGAAGATTTAACGAATTGTATGATGTACTGCGTGTCCTGAAAAAACTTGCTCAGCAGTTTCAG
Source organism: Synechococcales cyanobacterium PMM_0003 (assembly GCA_949128015.1). Classification (GTDB taxonomy): domain Bacteria; phylum Cyanobacteriota; class Cyanobacteriia; order Pseudanabaenales; family Pseudanabaenaceae; genus Pseudanabaena. The sequence goes on along the minus strand of CASBRC010000112.1, from coordinate 375 downwards.
AGATCGGAACCTCGCACCACTGGATTATTGTTAGGAAAACTAAATGACAGATTCTTAGATCCACTCTCAGAAGAGGAGATTCACCAGTGGGAATGAGGCATCGTAGGAGAAGAAAAACAAACTGGAAATGTACAAGAGATTTTTTTGTAATCTTTGCTTTTAAAGAAAAAGCGGGTTGCATACTGAACTGGTAAAGCGATAAATGTTGGCGGCGTAAAATAAAGTTTAAATCTCACACTTTAAATAGATGTTGATTATTGTCATAAAGTATTTTTACCAGCCATAAAACATAAAAAATATAGTCATCCCAAGCAGAAATATCTTCAGGTAATCCATCTTCTGGTAATTGATTTTTAGTTTTGGTTGGGCTTAAAT
>CASBRC010000111.1 GCA_949128015.1 Synechococcales cyanobacterium PMM_0003 | reverse complement strand
GGATTGAATTTGACTATTGCTGTTGTCATGCTAGCTATGCACTGCAAGCCGCAGGTTTTGAGACGATCATGGTTAACTCTAACCCTGAAACTGTTTCTACCGATTACGACACTAGCGATCGCCTTTATTTCGAGCCATTAACCCGCGAAGATGTGCTGAACATCATCGAAGCCGAGCAGCCTGAAGGTGTGATCATTCAGTTCGGTGGACAGACTCCGCTCAAGCTTTCTGTGCCACTGTTGAAATATCTACAAGATACCAATTCTCCTACGAAAATTTGGGGTACATCGCCCGATTCTATCGACATCGCTGAAGACCGCGAACGTTTTGAGGCTATCTGTCAAGAAATCGGTATCGCTCAGCCAAACAACGGTTTAGCCCGTTCTGAAGCAGAAGCAGTAGCGATCGCCCAACGTGTTGGTTATCCTGTCGTTGTCCGTCCTAGCTACGTCCTTGGTGGTCGCGGCATGGAAGTGGTTTACTCCGATGCTGAACTCGAAGACTATATGCGTCGGGCGATCATCATTGAGCCAGAACACCCTGTACTCATCGATCATTTCCTTGAAGGTGCGATCGAGGTCGATGTCGATGCGATCGCAGATCAACTTGGCAATGTGACCATCGGCGGCATTATGGAACATATCGAAGAAGCAGGGATTCACTCTGGTGACTCAGCTTGTTCGATCCCTACTTTCTCATTACCTCCCGAAGTTCTCACCACCATTCGCGAATGGACAATTAGTCTTGCTAAATCCCTGAAAGTGATTGGTTTGATGAACATCCAATACGCGGTGCAGTTGAATAATAACAATCTCAAAGAGAGCAAAGTCTTCATCCTCGAAGCCAATCCCCGCGCCTCGCGTACAGTTCCTTACGTTAGCAAAGCGATTAATGTTCCCCTTGTTAACTACGCATCGCGGATTATGGCAGGAGCTACCCTTGCCGAACTTGGTTTAACAGAAGAAGTAATTCCTAAGCATATCTCGATTAAGGAAGCTGTGCTTCCCTTCGCGAAGTTTGCGGGAACCGATACGATTTTGGGACCAGAAATGCGATCGACTGGTGAAGTCATGGGCATTGACACTGAGTTTGGGCGAGCCTTTGCTAAAGCTCAACTTGGTGCAGGAACGCATTTACCGCTAGAAGGAACTGTGTTTATCTCAGTCAACGATCGCGATAAAAGCGGTATTTCCACGATTGCCGAAGCATTTATTGAACTTGGCTTTAAAATCGTGGCAACGGAAGGAACTTATAAAATCCTCCGCCGCAACAATATCGAATCAAAGCAGGTTCTCAAAGTCCATGAAGGTCGTCCCCACATTGGTGACTCAATGAAAAATGGTCAAATCCAATTGATCGTTAATTCACCCAGTGGCGGCGAAGCGAAAGCCGATGGCAAAATGATTCGCCGCACGGCTCTTGCTTACAAGATCCCTGTAATTACCACCCTTGCAGGAGCAAAAGCTGCGATCGCCGCGATTCGTTCTTTACAAACTGGAGCAATTTCCGTAACTGCACTTCAGGATTACGCCTAACACGCAGTAAAAACAAAGAACTGAATTTTTAGTGGCGCGGCTTCGCCGCGCCACTAAAAATTCGGTTCTTTATGGCTTAGCTTTAGCCTCGATTGCTTCTAGACGACTCTTCAGATCTTGATTGTCCTTACGCACTTGATCAAGTTCTTCGCGTAGTTGCTTCAGTCCTGCATCCTTACCGATCGCTTTCTGTACTCGTTGAATTGCCTCATCAGCAACACGGCGTACACGTCCATCGGGTGTGGAATCAGACAGCGATCGCAATACACCGATCGCACCAGCACTATCGACTTGCCCCAGAGCGCCGACAACCGCCATCTGAGTCAAAAAGAATGTTTCCTGCGAAACTACCCTCAAGCGATTGAGAATCTGTTCAGTTTTGGGCTTCGATTGGGATTTGCCCATCGCGCCCAAAGCTCGAATCGAGGCTAAACGCAGGGGCTGTGGTACATCAGGCTCCGTATATTTAAGAACTGTTTCCAATGCTTCATCAGAATCCTTGAGTTTAGCTAAACCTGCGATCGCACCTGATCGGACAACTTCATTCCAGCCAGCTCTCTCTTTGAGAACTGTTTGCAACAGCTTCACCACCTTAGACGGTTCGCGTTCTGCACTCAAAGCCGCCGCCAATTCACCCGTTAGCCTTGCTGCGGTTGCTTCCACATTGTAGCTAGGATCGCCTTTCTTGATGAATGGCTTGATCAAATCTAAACTCTTCTGCACTTTATTTTGTGCCAAGCCACTGAGTACCGCCATTCTTACCTTCGCATCTGGATCTTCTAAACCTTTCGCCAAGGCTTCAAAAGCTTGGTCGAGTTTGATCGAAGCGAGATTTTCAGCAATCTCCACGCGCACACCCCAGAATTTTTCGTCTAAGAGCGCTTGACCAAGAGCTTTTACTGCTTCCAAACCACCTTTTTTCGACAAGGCTTCCGCAGATTGGATTCTGGCAATGGGATCGGGATCGGATTGTAATCCTGCTTTCAGTTCAGCAACACCATATTCGAGGCTGACTTGTTTGAGATAGTTATTACCGCGATCGAAGCTGATGTATTTGGGCTTCTGTGGCAATGGGAAGTAAAAGGATTGCTCCTTCTCAAATACTCTTACCGTGAAAACCTGAGCATCTGACAGCTCTTCAAAGCCAAAGCCAATCGGAATCTTCAAATCAAATAGTTCATCTTGTGTTTGCGTAACTGTGACTTTCGCCAAGTTATTATCGCCATCCCAGCTATAGCCGATCTTATACTCTGGATGTCCGCCGCGAAATACATATTGATCGAAGAGGAACATACAGTTTTTGCCTGTCGCTTCCTCGATCGCTCTTAGTAGATCGATCGTCTCTACCGTCTTATGGGCATTAGTCCGCACAAAATGATGAATTGCCTTCCAGAACAAATCATCACCTAGCTCAGTCCTCAGCATGTGATAAACACAGCCGCCCTTCTCGTAGATATGGCGATCGTATAACTCGATCGCTTCTCGATAAACATGAGTTACCATCGGACGGCGGTAGCGATCGCGATCTTCAGAAATATATCGTCGCGCCTCACCGAGCAGGTAATACGCAGCTTCTTCAGCTCCATATTCATGATCTGTCCAGAGAACCTCAGCATATGTCGCAGCGCCTTCCTTCACCCATGCATGTGACCAATGCTTAATCACTACCAAATCACCAAACCATTGGTGCGCTAGCTCATGAGCGACGAGACTCTCGCTAGAACGATTATCGATCGCAGCGCGTTGATCCAAGACACAGCGATCGGTTAGCAAAGTTGTGGAAGTGTTTTCCATGCCTCCGAAAATAAAATCAGCAACACAGACCTGTGCATATTTAGGGAATGCATAGTCATAGCCATATTTCTCGCTGAAGAATTCGATCATCTGCGGCGTTTTACCCATCGTCAAAATCGCTTCTTCAGCAGTACGCGATTTATCGACATAATAGGTAACGGGCTTACCTTTCCATTCATCTTTAACTTCAATAAAATCACCGATCGCAAGAGTCATCAAATAACTAGGATGCACTTCTTTTTGCGACCAATGATAAATCTTCTCTTTTTTCTGCTCCTTAACTTCAATCAACTCCCCATTAGAAATCACCATCATTTCTTTTGGAACTCGGATGCGAATCTCGGAAGTCGCTAGCTGACCGGGATAGTCAAAACATGGAAACCAATAACGCGAATCTTCATCTTCGCCCTGTGTCCAAACTTGTGTGGGTTTATCGGGTTGATGCTCTGTCGGTTTTACAAAATAAATACCGCGCTGGGGTTCCTCGGCAGCATATGCGATCGCAATTTCGATCGGCACACCCGATTGAGTTGGCTCATTTAGATAAACCTTCAGAAATTCGCCATCATAGTCAAACTTGCATTTGGTTTTGTCTGGATCGGGCTTTGCTTCTATTTGATTAGTACTCGCCACATTGTCAATTCGCAAGCTCACCGCATCCAAAGTCAACTCAGTGACACCATCGCGCACAGGTCTCAGTCGAATCTTGCAAGTGCCTGCGATCGTCAGTTTAGAAATATCAAGCACCAAATCTAAGGCAATATGCTCAACTTGTCCAGGGCGATCGGGATTGTAGTGCGGTTTTGCTCCTGGCAAATGAAAAGACTTATGTTTTTTCGATTTGTCACTATCACCATCCCAGAATCCTAATTCTGAGGCTAATTCTAAATAGCTATCCCAAGATTTGCGGGTCATAAAACTTGATCTCTAACTCTGGCTTTGATTTCTCCATATTATATCAACTACAAATATTTAGTTGTTCTACTATCAAGAAGCTTTTACTTCTTGTTGATATGCAAAAACATCTAAAATAACTGATTTAATTGGTTTGGATTTACCGTGCAACATAACTCTGATATCTTCAGATGTTTCACCACTAAAAATTTCTTCTCCACAGCGAGAACAAACTGTGGCAGGAATATTTTCAACAAGATAAAACTTCCCATCAATTTCAAAAACCTCATTCACATATTCGATATGAGACTCATTTGAGCTACAAATATGACACTTAAACATTAGTTAACGTGAGTTCGGGATAAGGAAATAAAAAAAGGGAGAAACCGTTAAGCTGAAAATAAATAAAACACAATCAGCGAAGTAACTCCCATG
>CASBRC010000110.1 GCA_949128015.1 Synechococcales cyanobacterium PMM_0003 | reverse complement strand
GTTTAAAGCAGGAAATATTCAATTTCTGATTCACAATAGAGTAACTCATGTATGGAAATTCGATGTGATACGACAATTAAAGTGACTCTCTCACCAAGAGAACAAAAACTCGCCAGTGAACATGGCTTAATGGATATATCGTTGATCGGTAATGGCGATACGGCTTCTCCTGAGACTGACAAACTCTGGAGACTGTGTAACCGATCGCATCTTTCGTTAGGAGGCTTGATGGATGGCTTAACTTTTTCAGCCAATAGTGAACAATTAGGTTTGCTTGGTTGGTTACAAGAAGAAGTGCGATCGCAATGTGCGCTAGTTCAACAAGGGCTTAGTCAAGGCGGATGCCCATAAAAAAAGAGAAGGAACGTTAAGCGTTCCTTCTCTTTTTTTATGGGCTTATTTCTTTTTGAGATCTTTTGCCATGTTGAGGAACATATCCATACTCGAATCTACGCGAGTGTTGACCTTCGGCTCAAATGTCGATGGCGCGATCGGCTCACTAACATTGTTTTCGGCAACATCAGCTTGAGAGCTTTCAAGCTTTTGCGTTGATGTGAAGATTTCATTCATTTCCGCACCCTTAACCCCATTAATAGTTGGAAATGTCTTTTTGACACCTTTAGGTGTTCTCATGTAGTCAATATTACCAAAGGTTTTGGCAGAATCTTGGTCAAGAAAGTATGCAGAATCTTTTTTCTCAGGATCATCTTCTTTTTTATCTTTTTTGCCAAACAAGCCGAAAAGTGCCATGCATTTATACCGATTTTCTTGATGATTTGATTGAATTTGCTTTTATATTGCGATGTGTAACATTTTAGCAACATAAGTCTATAAATCTTACAACTTCCATCATGAAAACCAATTTTTGTCTTGACGCTGTAGTCTTGCACTCTGAGATGTAGTCTTGCGATCGCATTGAATCTAAAAACAAAAAGCAGCACGAAGTGCTGCTTTTTGTTTTGTATATCTGTCGCCACTTGTATTAAGACAAACCAAAGCCCGAAAGACAGAGGCGGCGCTCCGCGCCGCCTCTGTCTTTCGGGTTTTATGTCCTAACATACTTGGCGATAGCTATAACTTACAGAGCAAAGCGGTTATTTACAATCTGTAGTTAGCGTTGTTAATGCGTTCGCGACCCATAGACTCATCAGGCTTGTTGAGCGTAAATTTGTCAGCATTTTCTTTGATCAGCTCTCTTTGAGCGTCACTTAGTCCAGCAATGTTCAGTACATCGTCTAAAGACTGAAATGGAGAATTATCGATAATGATCCGCCCCAAGGTGGGATACATACCACGCACTTGACGAAAAGTGTTGATATTAGAGTTATTCAAATCAATCTTACTGAGGTCTTGCGTATAGAAACTGGTAGAAGGTAAGTCTTCGGCAAATGCAGCGTTACTGCCAAAAGAACCTAATAAGCCAGTTGTCCAAATTGACGCGATCGCCACTAATAAAACAGAAAAGCGTATAAGTGCTTTCATGCCTAAAATCTCTCAATTTAAAAAATAATTTATTCACTTTCGAGATTAGCAGAAAATTGTAAGCCCAAAGCCTTAGACTGCTCAAATAAAAAATGTGTAAATAATTGCGTCTATTTGTTAACTTTTCTTTACAATTCTTTGATCAAACTTCTAATCGATTAAATAAGCTTAGAATCTTGCGCTGTAGCGATCCCAGTCGCAATTTAAAGATTTATTGCGATCGCAGAGGTTTAAGTAACTATAAACAATTACAGAGTCTGTAAGTGACCATAGGTAAAATAGCTGTCTAGAAAATGGGTGGGTAATTACAACGGTTACTTTTGAATATGTTAAGTCTCGAAAATTTCCCTTGGCTCACGTTTATCATTGCTTTTCCCATAGTCATGGCCCTGATGGTTGCCTTTGTCCCCGACAAAGGTGACGGCAAAACCATTCGCTGGTTTGCGCTTGTGGTGGGACTGATTGACTTTGCGGCGATCGCCTATGCCTTTTGCACAAAATATGACTATAGCAACCCAAATCTCCAACTTGTTGAGAGCTACTCGTGGGTTCCTCAACTGGGGCTAAATTGGTCAGTAGGTGTTGATGGACTCTCGATGCCTTTGGTCTTGCTGACTGGATTTATCAGCACATTAGCGATCTTGGCATCCTGGCCCGTTACGCTGAAGCCACGTTTGTTTTACTTTTTGTTATTGGCAATGTATGGCGCACAGATCGCCGTATTCGCAGTTCAGGATATGTTGCTATTTTTCCTGACATGGGAATTAGAGCTGATCCCCGTATATCTATTACTCTCGATTTGGGGGGGCTATAAGCGGTTATATGCTGCCACAAAGTTCATTTTATATACTGCGATCGGCTCACTGTTTATCTTAGTTGCAGGGCTTGCCATGGCATTCTATGGCGATACTATTACCTTTGATATGCAGGCGCTTGCAAATAAAGACTATCCCTTAACTTTCCAACTTTTGGCTTATGGTGCGTTCTTGATTTCCTACGGAGTCAAGTTGCCGATTTTCCCATTGCATACTTGGCTACCCGATGCTCACGGGGAAGCAACAGCACCAGTGCATATGCTCCTTGCAGGTATCTTGCTAAAAATGGGTGGATATGCTCTGATGCGGATGAATGCGGGTATGTTGCCTGAAGCCCATGCTTACTTTGCACCGATCTTAGTGATTTTGGGCATCGTGAATATTATTTACGCGGCGTTAACATCTTTTGCTCAGCGAAGCCTCAAACGCAAAATTGCTTACTCTTCGATTTCACATATGGGCTTTGTACTAATCGGTTTAGCCTCATTCACTGATCTCGGTACAAGCGGTGCAATGTTGCAGATGATTTCTCATGGATTAATTGGCGCGAGCTTATTCTTTCTTGTGGGTGCAACCTACGATCGCACGCATACGCTGATCCTTGATGAGATGGGCGGAGTCGGTCAACAAATGCCAAAAATCTTTGCCATGTTTACTACCTGCTCTCTTGCCTCTCTTGCTTTGCCAGGGATGAGTGGGTTTGTGGCCGAGGTGATGATTTTTGTTGGTTTTGCCACTAGTGATGCCTATAGCGGCACATTTAAAGTTATTGCCCTATTGCTGATGGCAGTCGGCGTAATTTTAACGCCTATCTATCTGCTCTCGATGTTGCGTGAGATTTTCTACGGTCAAGAAAATAAAGCTCTTACCTCTCATCAAGATCTTGTTGATGCTGAACCTCGCGAAGTTTTCATCATTGCTTGTTTGCTGGTTCCGATTATTGGGATTGGTTTTTATCCCAAAATCGTTACTCAAATCTATGATGCGACCACAACTAAACTAGCAGGGACTTTGCGTGATGCAGTGCCAGTATTAGCCAATAAGCGCGATAACAAGCGTTTGGCGAGTTTACAGGCTCAAGCTGCACCAAGCTTGCTTAAATAAAAAAGAAGGTTCGCTAAGCGAACCTTCTTTTTTTATTTTTAGATTAATACAAATAACGCCAAAAAGTAGATGCGGCGCTCCGCGCCGCATCTACTTTCTGGGTTTTACGTTGTAACATACTTGGCGACAGCTATAGCTTTACGAATATTACTTTTCTGGTAAT
>CASBRC010000109.1 GCA_949128015.1 Synechococcales cyanobacterium PMM_0003 | reverse complement strand
TATCTGCGATCGCAAGGTATTGACTCAAGAGTACTGTACTTCTAAATACACCTGTGAATATGCCTGTGAATAGCAATTCAGATATTACTCCCGAACAAAAATCAGTGCGACCGCTCAAATGGCTTGAGCCTCTAGCATTGCTTTTCCCAAGTGGATTTTGGCTAATCACATTTCTGATTATCCCCACAATTTTCATCTTAATTCAGAGCCTTGTGCCTTTAGGTAAAACTGAATTTGGGCTAGATAATTACCAAAGGGTATTCGAGTATGTTGGCGGCAACTTCATTTACCTAGTAGTTGTGTGGCGATCCCTGCTTTACGCAGCTATTACTACAGGATTTTGTTTGCTTTTCGGTTTCCCTGTCGCTTACTGGCTAGGCGTTATTGCTCCTAAGCGTTGGCGGAATATTTTGCTGCTTTTGTTTGTCTTGCCTCTATGGACATCATCATTATTGAGATCCTACGCATGGATTACGATTTTGCGCCCGACTGGGGTTTTAAATAGCTTTCTTAATCTGATTGGGCTTTCAGGAATCAACGTACTGAATAAGGCTGAAGGCGTAATTATTGGCATGGTTTACACCTATCTGCCCTATATGGTTTTAGTCTTGTTTACGTCGCTCGAACGTCTTGACTTACGGTTACTTGAGGCGGCGGCTGACCTTGGTGCTAATTCTAGACAAACCTTCTGGCAAATTACAGTTCCGCAGGTATCTTCAGGAATTGTCGCAGGGGCAGCGCTAGTGTCGATATCCAGTTTTAGCGATTATATTAATCCCCAATTGCTAGGCGGGCCGGGTAGTCGCACGATCGCGTCAATTATTGAGTTGCAGTTTTTGGGCGCAAGTAGCAATCGAGGGTTTGGTTCGGCACTGAGTATGGTGTTGATTTTGGCCGTAACAATTGTGATTGCTTTGCTAATTAAATATGGCGATCGCAGGGTGGTCAATGATGGCTAATCAGATTAATATTCCACCCGTCAAGCGCTGGCAAACTTGGTATACCTTGCTTGCGTTCTTTTATATGTACTTTCCGATCGCAGTTCTCACTATTTTTAGCTTTAATAAATCCCCCTCGCCATCCCAATGGACTGGTTTTACTTGGGACTGGTATTCCAAGTTTCTGCAAAACCCGATCTTGCTAGCAGCGCTAAAAAATAGTCTTAGTGTTGCCCTGACTGCGGTATCAGTCTCGGCAATATTAGGAACGCTCACCGCCGTTGGTTTAGCTAGATATTATTTCCCAGGCAAAAGCCTGTATCGCGGCGCTACCTATTTACCATTGATCATTCCTGATATTGCGATCGCTGTCGCAACCCTCGTATTTTTTGCGGCGCTCAAATTACCTCTTAGCCTTATCACTATCGTGATCGCCCACATTGTTTTTTGCTTAGCCTATGTTGCCGTAGTCGTTTCTAGTCGTCTTGCCACGATTGATCCAAAACTTGAAGAGGCGGCTCTTGATCTAGGTGCAACTCCTGTCCAAGCATTTTTGCGCGTATTGTTACCGCAGCTTTTACCAGGGATTTTATCAGGTTGTCTCCTAGCATTTATTCTCAGCATGGATGATTTCGTAATTGCTTATTTCACCGCAGGAGTAGGCTCTACCACATTACCGATCGCCATTTTTTCATCACTGCGCAGTGGCGGTGTAACCCCTGAATTAAATGCTCTCAGCGTATTACTAATTATTGCCTCAGCGTCGATCGCTGCGATCGCAGAAGTAATTAGAAGTTGGGGTAATCATGATTAGAAAGCGTTGTTAAAAATTAATTGGTTTTGCAAACATAGGTTAAAAACGTGTGGTATATTACATTTGGCAAAGCTAATCAAAGCTACAGAATGACTCCCCATGAGTGAGAAGCCTTTAAAGCTGCGAATCTCAATTCCACCCGTTGAGGGAATCGAGGACATTCCCATCGCAGCAGTCGAAGTACTCGCTACAAAAATGGGTTTTGCTCCTGATGGTGTGCAAGATATCGTACAAGCTCTTACGGAAGCTTTGGTTAATGCGGTTCTTTACAGCACATCTGATCTTGACGTAGAAGTTGTAGTTTTCGCGGCAAATACTAGCCTAATTGTAGAAGTACACGATCATGGATCAGGTTTTGACATCGATAGTGTACCCCCACCTGATTTTGATTTGATATCCGAGATTGGTGTCAAAAACGGTGGGTTTGGTATACATATGATCAAAGCACTGGTTGATAAGGTCGAGATTGAATCTACAAATCAAGGTACGACCGTCCGTATGAGTAAGTTCCTGTCTATCCCCAAACCCATTCTCCAATCATGACTCATTCCTCATTTTTACAAGATGAACTCAAGATCGTCGAACAGATTGATGGCGATCAAGTTATTCTCAAACTGAATGGTGCTTTGAGTGTAACCACGGTTCCGTATTTCAGACAAGCCGTGCAACCATTTATTGACCGTAAATTATCAGCGATCGTATTAGATTTTGAAGGAGTGACTAAGATAGTCAGTAGAGGTGTTGGCGCTGCGATCGATATGGCAGTACAAGCTAAGAAACAAGGTGGCAAACTGCGCTTAGAGAATGTTGGTAAATATGGTCGTTCTCTATATATTCAAGGTGTTCATTTGGTTGCCGAAGTACCTGAACTAGAAGGTTTTGAGCCATAAAAACTAATAAATTAGAAGCGTCGCGCAGCGACGCTTCTAATTTATTAGTTTTTATTTTTGGGAAATAAAAATGAAAATCGTTAGCCGCAAATCGTTGGGATTACAATGCGTTTTCGACATTGGCTTAGAGCAAGATCATAATTTTTTATTAGACAATGGCTATATTGCCTCAAATTGTTTTAATAAATCCCATAGCGTTGCCTATGGATATGTAACCTACCAGACCGCATATCTTAAGGCTAATTACCCAGTTGAATACATGGCAGCACTGCTGTCGTCGGTCAGTGGTGACCAAGACAAAGTACAGCGATATATTGCCAACTGTCGCAACATGGGTATTCCTGTTGTGCCACCTGATGTTAATAGTTCAGGAGAGGACTTTACGCCTCGTGGTCAGCAAATTTTATTTGGCTTAGCCGCAATTAAAAATCTTGGTGCGGGTCCGATCGCTGCAATTTTACAAGCGCGTCAAGAGAGTAGTGTTTTTATATCTTTAGCCGATCTATGCAGTCGCCTCGATTCGCGATCGCTAAATAAAAAAGCTTTAGAAGCCCTGATTCAAACTGGGGCGCTAGATTTGCTACAGCCAAACCGCCATCAGTTGATGAGTGACCTCGATATCACGATGGAATGGTCATCACGACGCGCTAAAGAGCAAGCGTCAGGGCAAGGTAATATTTTTGATTTCTTTGGTGAAAGTAACAATACAAAGACTTTTGACACTGCGCCAACTACTACCCGCGTTCAGGACTATTCCTCTCAAGAAAAGTTGCGGATGGAAAAGGAACTACTCGGTTTTTATATTTCCGATCATCCCCTCAGCGTGGTTAGCCGTTCAGCCAAATTAATGGCTCCGATCAATCTCTGTGATATTCCTGAATCTAATGAAACCAAGATCGTAACTGCGATCGCATTAATTCTCGAAATTAAAGAAGTGGTCACCAAAAAAGGCGATCGCATGGCAATTTTGCAACTTGAAGATCTAACAGGCAGTACAGAAGCCGTCGTTTTCCCGAAAACTTTTGATAAAGTCCAACATCTTTTGGAAAAGGATAAACGCTTAATGGTCTGGGGCAAAATCGATCGCCGCGATGAACAGACGCAACTCATTATTGATGACATGCAACCGATTGAGTCGGTACGCATGGTGCGGGTCGAGCTTACTCGCGAACAAGCAAGCGATCGACAGGTTTTGGAGCAACTCAAAAAAGCCTTAAATCCTAATCCTAATTATGGCAATACCAATCAAAATAAATCCAGCTATGGTAAATCCAGTTATGGTAGACACGATGCTGACGAATCTAGCAATAAAATCCCTGTGATTGCTGCGATCGAATATATGCCCAAGTTAGTGCGCTTGGGCAATCAATTTTGGGTGCAAGACGAAGAAACTGCTGTCAAAGCTTTACAACAAGCAGGATTTAAAGCAACTTACGATGCACTGGTTACTTAAACAGAAGAAGCGGCTCTCTTCTGTTTAAATTCCTAATTGTCGTCTAGCTTCAAATAAGCCAAGGGCGGCACTTACGGATAAGTTGAGGCTGCGGACTTTAGGGTGTTCCATAGGAATGTATACAGTAGGATTGTTGGCAATTAGGGCTTCGGGTAGACCACCTGATTCACAGCCAAATAAAAGCCAGTCACCATCTTGGTATTGAAACTCGCGGAAGTTTTTTGTCCCACGAGCGCTGAAACAAATCCATCGTCCCCCTTTTGAGGCTTCACGCAAGGATTCGATATTTGGATGCACAGTAACGTTTACATATTCCCAATAATCTATGCCTGCTCGCTTTAATTGGCGATCGCTAATTTCAAAGCCAAGTGGCTCAACTAAATGTAAGTGCGTGTTCGTAGCGGCACAGGTACGAGCGATATTCCCCGTATTTGGTGGGATTTCAGGATAAATGAGAGCAACTTGTAGCATTGACGATCAATATATTTAAGGACTGTGTAAATAACACAGTCTTTAAATATATAGCTAATAAACCAAAAAAAGAATCGCAGCGCTTTGCGCCGTGATTCTTTTTTGCTTTTGATTAAAGTTTGGTGCGTTCTTCGATATCTTCTAGAGTTTGCAAGACCAAACGCTTGGCTTGAAGTTTCCAACCCCACTTTTGTAATGCGATCGCAGCCGCAGTACCAACAACAGTGGCAATAAAATCTAATGGCTGTTCCATTGAGATCCCTAGCAATAAGCCTAGCCCTGCGATTCCCCAGAACGGTAAGGAAACAGTCTGTCGATTTTTTTCTACTATTTGGCTAATATCGTCAGTTGACATTGCTGCAAGTAATTCGGCTTTTGCTTGTTTCTGTTCAGCCTTATTAAGAGTTAGACCGACTTTTTGGCGTAGTTTTTCGATCTTGCGGGCGTTCGTGCTGTACTGCACTAACTCATCTTCCGCCATCATGATTAAACGCTCTAGCTTTGCCATTGGTAAATTTAAACTAAATTTGCATAAAGTCAGATTGTATATCAAAACCCAAATAGTAAATGGCGGCGCGTTGCGCCATCATTTACTATTTGGGTTTTGATATTTGTTGGCGACAGCAGTACAAAAAATATTTGACAAGATGTAGCATCTTTGTTGTAAGATATAAATCTTGAAAAAAGGGCGAGTGGCGGAATTGGTAGACGCATCAGACTCAAAATCTGACGACAGCGATGTCATGAGAGTTCGATTCTCTCTTTGCCCATAAATTGATAAAGAAGAGGTTCTCACTAAGTGAGAACCTCTTCTTTATAGAGCGAGTTTTCGTAAGACTGAACTTGTAGAAACGATGTGGCGATCTAAGCCAAGTACCTTAGGATCGATACCGATCGCAAGTCCAATTAACTGAGGTAAGTGCAAAATTGGGATGCCAAGCTTTTGTCCAATTACTTTTTCGACTTCGGGTTGGCGAGAATCGAGATTGAGATGACAAAGGGGGCATGGAGTGACGATACAATCGGCTCCCGCGTTGATAGCGGCAGTGAGATGTCGTCCCGCCATTGAGAAAGATTCTTTGGGTGCATAGCTGGAAATTGGCCAGCCACAACATTGGACACGACCTTCGTAATAGACAGGAGTTGCGCCGACGGTACGGAAGACATTCTCTAAGGATTCTGGTCTAAAGGGATCATCAAAGCGAGTAACTGTTTGCGATCGCAATAAATAGCAGCCATAAAAAGCCGCACACTTAAGATTCGCTAAAGATCGCGTTACTTTTGCAGCAAGATTTTCTAATCCATAATCACGGATCAAGATCCAGAGTAAATGCAAAACCTCTGTAGAACCCTGAAAATTATGTCCTTGAGTATTTAAAAGCGCATTTACTTCGTCTTTACGGGTGACATCAGAACTTTTGAGCTTATCGTTAACGCGACCAAGTACGCCCTGACAGGTGCTGCATTGGGTCATCACCGTGAGATTTAATTCTTCAGCAAGCGCAATATTCCGAGCATTGATTACATCCTCCATCAGTTCGTCGGTTTCCTTGAAGGTTCCTGAACCGCAGCAGGTAGCCTTTTGGAGTTCTACTAACTCAATACCGAGAGCTTTTGCGATCGCAGTTGTCGATGCATGTAGCTCTTTGCAAGCGCCTTTGGCAACGCATCCTGAATAATAAGCGTATTTCAATGC
>CASBRC010000108.1 GCA_949128015.1 Synechococcales cyanobacterium PMM_0003 | reverse complement strand
CGTGGCGCAAAAGTTATCCTCATAACTGCATCTAATCCCCCTCTCCCGATGGGAGAGGGGCTAGGGGTGAGGGCAGTCCGTACTGCCACAGAAATGCATCAAGCTATGTTAGAAGAGTTCCCCTTCGCGGATATCACGATCGCGGCGGCGGCGGTGGGCGATGTGCGATCTAAGGTAACTTGCGATCGCAAGTTACCCAAATCAGAATTACCCTTAAATTTGGAACTTGAATATATTCCCGATATTATTGCTGACCTTGTTACTCGTAAACGCCCCGACCAGATTGTTGTGGGCTTTGCGGCTCAAACTGGAACTGAGCGTGAGGTCTTGGCGGCAGCCCAAGAGAAGTTAGAGCGTAAAGGACTGGATGCGATCGCAGCTAATGCGGTCAATACTTTGCAAACAGGGTTTGGCACTGATACTAATCAAGCCATATTCATTCATAAACATGGCTACGATCACACTACTCCTCTCTGCTCAAAATTAGAACTTGCCCATCGGCTATTCGATTTTTTGGACATCAAACCCAAAAACTAGAAGGCAGCGCTTCGCGCTGCCTTCTAGTTTTTGGGGCTTGAGAAAGAGTGACGCTTTGCGTCACTCTTTCTTTAACTGATACTGACTAATCCATTTGAAATTAACCCGTTTCAACGGGTTTAAGCTTTTAGCCCGCAATTTATTGCAGGGCTTTAATTAGGAATAGTTGCTGGCTCTAAACCTGTTGCTTTGCCGAACTTGCGAAGACGATCGCTCTCAGGTTCCATCCATGAATAGACAAAGTGACTAAAACAATTAATCTTTGGCTGAGTGGCTCGGATAGCCTGCATTTGCTTCTCAAAGCTAGGATGTCCATCGAACCCTTGCCCCCAAGTTCCTGCTAAGACTGGACAAACTAAGGTTTCGGGTGGTGATTGGCGGACAACTTCAGAAACTTGATCGGCGACGCACTTGCCATCATTGCAGAGCGCATAGGTCATCGGATGACGTTCCATATAAGCAGGAAAACGATCCCAAGGCTGCATTCTTGCCTCATGCTTACCAGATTCAACACGGTTCCCATTGGGGAAGAAGACAGTGCCGATCGCAATATTATTTTGTTTGAGTGGAGCCGAAATCGTGGTTACGAAATTAACTACGCCTTGATAAGCGTGATTAGTTGCCATATTCCAAAGTAATCTCTTAGCGATCGCCGCAGTTTCCCTAGCATCCTTAATATTAGTCGGCTTCACCCTGATGCTTTCTGTTAGTTTCTTCTCAGTCTGGACGACATCATCAGCCGTGAGGTCGCCATTTTGTAGATAGAGCGCCATGAGTTCTCTCACATTTTTATTGTCAATGCTATTAAGCAAAGCCGATCGCGAAGATTGACCATGAATCCACAATTGCTTAACGTTATCGATCAATACACCAGTCAAGTTAGTGGGATAGCGTACATAGTCAAATACCATCCCGTCGGGATTGCGTTGCATGAGCGCCTTAACTACAGATGTCAAATCAGCTTTTGCGATCGCACTATAGGGATCGACAAAAAGATGATCGGCTTCATAGGCATCTTCATAAAAGGCGCGTCCATCACTTACTAACTTCCGATCAAAATTGGTATTGGCAATACTATTCTCGCCATTGCCATTGAGCGCCAATGCTCCCGATCGCCCCTTGATTTCGCTATAGCCATAGCCGAAGTTCATCGCAAATGACCAGCCATAAACTTTGATGCCCCGTTCTTTACCGATCGCAATTGCTTTCTTAAATAAATCGTAGTCAGCAGGCACTTCTCCCGCTTTGACCGATTCCTCCATCACCGATCGCCAAGGTGTCGGATTATCAGCAACGGGCAGCAAAACGCGCCCATCATAAAAAACTTCAACAAATATTTGGTTATAGCCACGATTAGCAACTTTATCAAAGACATCCTCTAGTACACCTGCCTTAGCATCATTAGGATATAGCCTGATCCAAGTAGCTTGAGTTTGGGGCGCAGTACGATCGCGACAGGCTTGTAAGTCGGACTTATGTTTTTGGATGATGGCAAGATATTGAGCTTGAGCCGCAGGATTACTAGAATTTGTCACTAAAGCCGACTTTCGTAATTCATGTTTCCGCAAAATTTCGGCAGTGCTCACATCACAGGTCGGATTACCCCACAGGATTTTGTCGGGCAAAGTACCTGCGATCGCATTCCCAGCAAAGGCTGTACTTAGACAAGTAGAAAATGCGATCGGTAGAAAATTAAACTTATTTAGCTTTTTTAGGGCTTTTTGATATTTCATAGACTTTAGGTGATCTCTAACAATAAATGTACCCGATTAACTAAAACCAAAATGTGGTTGTGCCGCGCTTCGCGCGGCACAACCACGGTAAAATCTTTCCAAGAAATCGCCTTAGAAAAAATATACTTGCGTTGAATACTTGCGTTGAACGGAGTCACGATTCAGGCATTTGTATAGACGGACTAGCCTTAACAATGTGGCACACTGAACAAGTGTATTTCATGACTCGCTCAACTATGCTTCACAACCCAACCAGATTTAAGCCTAGTCCCATTGAAGACGACTCTGAAGAAAATGATGATCAATTAGAATTTTATGATTTTAATGAGCCAGAGCCTGGTAGTCCACCGGGGACGCT
>CASBRC010000107.1 GCA_949128015.1 Synechococcales cyanobacterium PMM_0003 | reverse complement strand
GCATCTCTAGCAACGACGAAACATCTAAATGATCAAGAATATTGGCAATACCCTGTCCTGTAGCCTTGCCATAGGCTTCTTTGAGAGTCCAAGCCCGATAAAAAGCTAAGTATTTATTGCGATCGCATAACTTCTGAATAATTTTCTGCTCGGAAGGTAAGAAATAACGCTCGGCAATGCTATCGACATCACATTTAGGATTGATATATTCCAAATCAATCCCGACTTCGCGATCGCAGCACACCGCATAGATTGCTAAGTCTTGAGAATGCGCCAGATTAAAATAAATCCCCTGAGGATTTTGAAAGCTTTTAAGATAAGGTTTACCGCGATCGCCATAGCTAAACTGAACTTCTTGTGGTTCACAACTTAGCCTTTGAGATAAAATCTCTCGCAGATTACCTCTTGCGGCGACAAAATTACGTTTTAGATAATCCCGTTTGAATCGATCGGCACGCGATCGCTCATCCTCTGAAAGGAACTGCCATTTGCGATCGCACTCTATTGGTGAAATATCTAGACTAGCTTGATAAAGGTGTAAATCTTGAGCCATGATAAAAAACATGATTAAGCGTTGACGACAGCGCGATCGTGCCAAAATCGAATAAACCCTTTGAACTTGAGATGGATTAGAAAATCTATGAATTTGCCCCTAGTGATCGGCGCATTAATAGTCTCGCTACTACTGTTGTGGTGGTTGCTGAGCGTGATCAAAGCCAGCTTCAAAACAGCATTTTTAGTAGTTGCAGTAATTTTTGCGATCCAAGTTTTAACTGGTGTTGGACCTCAACAGATTTTTGCACAAGTGGGGCAATGGATGGGTAACTCCATGGGCGGATTGGGGCAATGGCTACAAAACTGGGGTGACAAAGGCAAAATTGATCCAGATATTAAAAAACAATCAGTAATTTGGATGATCCAAACTGCGATCGCATTAATTTATCCATAAAATCAAGAGGGATGCAAAGCATCCCTCTTGATTTGTACTAGCCCCCTGCGATCGCAGGAATAATACTTACTTCATCGCCATCATTAAGAGCAGTATTTGCCCCATCGAGAAAGCGAATGTCTTCGCTGTTGACATAAAAATTAACAAAACGGCGAAGATTGCCATTTTCGTCACAAATGCGAGACTTGATACCGGGACAATTGGTTTCGAGTGAGTCAATAATTGCTTGAACGGAATCACCAGTGCACTCGACAGTAGCTTGATTATTAGTCAATTGTTGGAGTGGAGTGGGAATTAAAACTTTAACAGCCATATTTTTGGATCAATTCTGAGAACTTTAGGGATTGAAGCGGCGCAATGCGCCGATTCAATTGATGTTTGTATATTTTAACGCGATCGCGATTAACGACGAACTTTACCAGCAAATCCTGAAGCTTTAAATTGCTTAAGTTCTAGAGGTTCTGGCTGTTCAGCAGGAATTGCTACCATAATTTGAAAGTCACTTTTGCCTGCGGGAATTTCTTCAACCGCACCAAGACGTGCCCGCTCAGGCATGGCATCATTACCGTTAGCATCATAGATCCTTCCAAAAATGTCGGCATTGTAAACAACTTTGCCAGATGGGTTGTTCGCATCGCCCTTGATCATGTAGCACTTAGCCGACATGACACCGCCACCTAGCACCATGTTTTTACCAGCATCACCAGTACATGGCTCGTAATTAACATTGGTCAGCTTTATTTGCACAGTTGCCCAAACGCTTGAGCTAAAGGCAAAAGTACAAATAAAGATGAGCAGAGACAAGATCGTAACCTTGAAAACCTTTAAGATTTTTTTGAGGTTTTCCGCTTGGGATTTTGCGATCGTCATAAATAAACCTTTTGATAAATTTGTTATAAAAATTTTTCTGAAAAAGAATGGCTTCTTTGACGTGATAAAATTCATCTTAGCTCTTGAAGGAGGTCTATTTTTAATGCCACTTAGTCTATTAATTGCAACATTACCTGAAGCGTACAGAATTTTCGATCCACTGGTAAACGTACTGCCCGTGATTCCAGTATTTTTCCTGCTACTCGCTTTTGTATGGCAAGCATCAGTTGGGTTCAAATAGGTTTCGATTTTAAGTCTTGGCTTAATCAAAAAACTTATAAAAAACTTTTCAGTACATCTCGTACATTTATTCTGTCGATTTATAAAACAAAAACGATATAAGTAATCGGGGTAGCGGCAACGTTACCCCGATTGCTTTCTAAGTGTGCTGTGGAAGGCTTCGACTTCGCTCAGCCAGCGTATTATCGCTGGCTGAGCGAAGTCGAAGCCCAATCTTCTACAAATAATTTAGGATTACCTCACATATTTAGGGCTTAGAAAATTTATTTTTAATAAACTATGGAAACCATCGGACGTTGGACGAACAAATTTTTAATGTTCAATTTGTTCTTAGTATTTTTCTTCTTTGCATGGCTGCTAGTTGCCCTCGGTGGCGAAACCCTGAAAGTAAATCTTGGCTTAGATCTATGGCGACAGCTATGGGAGCCTTTAATTCAGCCTGTGCTAGGTATCGTCATGGCTGGTGCGATCGCAAGTGGCGTTATCTCCAAAGTCAAGCAAAAATTAGCTAAACCAAAATCATAAAAAAAGGCGCACTGCGCCTTTTTTTAAACATGACGCACCCAACCATTGATCGTGAAGCGACTATCGGCAAAATATTCTGTTGGGCAACTCACAGGCAAAACTTCATGCATACAATAGCTTGGGAAAAAGACAATCGTGTTATTGGTTGGCTGAATAATTTTGTGCGATTTTGCCCCAACAGAATAGCCATTCTCGATCTTGCTGTCATAAATCACTAATTCGCCGCCTGTAAATGCTTTGGGTTCGCGATTGTAATAATAGACATAGGTGAGAACTCGCGAAGCGCTGTCTGGACTACCACTATCATTATGGATTTTGTAATAATTGCCGTGATTATGAGCAGTCATTTGCGATTCGACTTGCCCGATCACAAAGTTATTGATAGCCAAGTGAGTAATAATTTGCGGTGTGATTTTTCGCACTAGCTTAATCATTAACTCTGAGAACTCAGGAAAATGTGTGAGATAAAATGAGCGTCGGTAGTTGGGGTCAGAAGCTGAGTTGGTGGTAGGTATAAATTCAGATTGCTTACTAATGCTATAGCGCAATAAATCGTTGAGTTGACTTGTTGACAAAAAATCATCAATTAGCGCATAGGGAGATGGGATAATCTCAGCTTCTGGAGCTAGATTTAAGATGATCGACTCATTATTTGTTGATGGTTTGGGATCTTGAATTATCGGAAGATATGCAGGTATTTGAGCAGAATTATTATTAGTACTTGGCAATACATCTTGTTTGGTTCTAATCGCCCAGAAGACTTTCCCTAATTGACGATCTACTAAAATACATTCAAAGTTTCGCCAAGAAAATCTATAGTCTTGAATTTGGAATATTACTTTTTTATTCAGACTATCAATAAAGCTGTCATCAAGACTTAGCAAAAGTCTTAGTTCATCAGTTGAAACCCAGAAGCCTGACTCAGCAATATGTTTAACATTGTCAAGCTGCTGAATTAAGCAATCGATTTGACAATTAGAATCTTCAGAAATTATTTTAGATTTTAGTTGCTGAGCTTTCATAGATTTCATAACTACTTTTTTGAGGTTTGAGTCATGCAAGATATGACTCAGACAAATTTAGTGAAACCAGCTTGGCATTAGTAAAATCGGTGGATCGTAACTGCTTGCTTGCATATTGTGACTTGATAGTTTGGAGGTTAACTGATCTGCGATCGCACTAGAGATATTGCCAGTACCAGCGATATCAAAAAATGGTAAAGCAATATTGACACTAGTTTGACTTAGCAATTGATCTAATAG
>CASBRC010000106.1 GCA_949128015.1 Synechococcales cyanobacterium PMM_0003 | reverse complement strand
GTGGCAAACTCATACCATGAGCAACTACCTGTATTTGCACCATGAATGACTCCCGTTGGATCTGTTTGCAAAAGCTCATCCAAGAGTCTCGCCACGTCATAGGTATAAGTGGGAGACATAAAGATGTCGTTGACTACTTTGATCGGATCGCCAGCTTTCGCCTTTTTTAGCATCGTTTCCACAAAGTTACCGCCTTTACCGCTCGCGCCAGCTTTGCCAAATACGCTAGAGATTCGCAAAATTAATGATCGCTTTGCAGTCTGTTTGACTAAGTACTCGCCTGTAAGTTTAGATGTTCCATAGATATTAATTGGATCAGGAAAGTCAGATTCTGTATAGGCAACATGGCGATCACCACGAAACACATAATCGGTACTAATATAAACACAGAGAGCATCTAGTTCGCGACAGGCTCTTGCGACATTTAACGCTGCGATCGCATTAACATTAAAAGCAGTGTTAAATTCCTGCTCGCAGTCATCAACCCGCACATAGGCGGCGCTATTGATCACTACATCAAACTTTTGACTAGTCAAAACCTGCTGGACTTTTTCAGGATTAGTAATGTCAATATCATCGCGAGTTAAGGCTGTTAATTGATAGCGATCGCATTGTGAGAAATGACTGGTTATGTCCGATCCTAATTGCCCTTTTGCGCCAATCAAGGCAACTTTTAAAGGTTTGCTCATTTTGCATACCACTGCTGATAATGCTCTTGAAATACCTTTTTGTCCTTAATCGCTTGCCACCAATCTGTATTTTGTTTGTACCATGTCACAGTTTGCGACATACCGCGTTTAAAGTCCCATTGACGTTGCCAACCCAGATCTTCAGTAGCACTAGGATCGACGGAATAGCGATAGTCATGCCCAGGACGATCGTTGACATATTGCATTAAAGATTCGGGGCGATCGAGCAATTTGAGAATAGTTTGAGCAACTTCAATCCCATTCACTTCCATTCTTGCGCCGAGATTATACGCATTACCACTTTTGCCAGCGTGCAGAACTGTATCAATGCCAGAGCAGTGATCTTCTACATACAGATAATCACGCACAGCCGCACCTTTGCCATAAATCGGTAAGGATTTTGACTCTAGGGCGTTAGTGATAAATAGAGGAATAATTTTTTCTGGATATTGGTAAGGGCCATATGTGTTAGAACCACGAGTAATCACCACATCTAATCCATAGCTAATGCCATAGGAAAAAACTAGATGCTCTGCTCCTGCCTTGGATGCAGCGTAAGGGCTACGAGGCGACAGCACATCGGACTCTAACGAATGGCGATCGCAACCGACTAAATCTCCATACACTTCATCAGTGGAAACATGGAGAAAACGCTTGGTTTGATGCTTTCTCGCCGCTTCTAATAATAATAATGTGCCTTCAATATTGGTGCGAATAAAGGGAAGAGGATCGCGCAAACTGCGATCAACATGGCTCTCCGCCGCAAAGTTGAGGATCGCGTCTACACCACCTACGGCTTTTTCCACATCTTCAGGATTGGCAATGTCACCTTCAATAAAAGTAATCCGATCTTTGACATCATCAAGATTAGCCAAATTCCCTGCATAGGTGAGCTTATCCAAGACCACGATTTCCCATGTGGGATGATTTGCGATCGCATAATGCACATAGTTAGAGCCAATGAAACCCGCTCCACCCGTGACCAATACCTTCTGATATGTTTCTGTACTCATAGAAATAGCTCCGCTTCCTTTAATGATTTACCAATAACATCTTTAGCTGACAAAATTGGTTGCCCTTCAAATTGCCATGCGATCGCTACATCAGGATCATTCCATATTAGGCTACGTTCTTCACTAGGTGCATAGTAATCTGTAGCTTTATAGGCTACCTCAGCAACTTCTGAGAGGACAACAAAGCCATGAGCAAATCCCTCAGGAATCCACAGTTGCTGATAGTTTTCCGCACTGAGAATATAGCTAATCGATTTACCAAAAGTGAGAGATCCTTGACGTAAATCCACAGCCACATCTTGAATAGTGCCAGCTAAGACCCTAACCAATTTGCCTTGAGGTTTACCAATTTGATAGTGCAAACCCCGAAGCACATTCTTTTGAGATCGGGAGTGATTATCCTGCACAAAGTTCAGATCTAACCCTATTTTCTCATGAAAAACTTTTTGGTTATAGGACTCATAAAAAAAACCGCGATCGTCTCCAAATACCTTTGGGGTAATTAGTAAAACATCGGGAATTACCGTACTTTCAACTTGCATGAAGTTACTATGTACTATTTACTCAAAAATTATAATTGATCAAGTGCTAGTAAATAAGGAATAAGCCCAAAAAAGCAATGGCGTACGCTGCGCGTGCGCCATTGCTTTTTTGGCTTTGACTACTCAACTCGCTCATAAATTTGTTGATGGGAGATTTTACATTTTCCATCCGCTAAACTTAAAACTCCATTCTGATCGTTAGACTCACTTAACAGCCAATTACCTTCTATGTTTTTACGGAAATGCTCTACATGAATTCGATACTGATCCACTAAAATATATTCTTGAAGAGATGGGAGCGAGCGATAGAAAGTGAACTTGTCCCCGCGATCGCGATTGCTAGTCGATTTAGACAAAACCTCAATAATAATACTGGGGTTGGTAACTGTATCTGTGCGATTTTTCTGCAAGATCGGATTTCCTTTGACTAGTAAAATATCTGGATAGGTGTATTCGTTGTATTCAGGAATCCATAAACGTAAATCGCTTACAAATACTTCATAAGAATGTGTCTCTAAACCTATTTCTAGCAGTCTACTTAGGTTACGAATAATACGATTGTGATTGATGGAGCCACCAGCCATTTCTACCAACTCCCCATTATGATATTCACTGCGATGTTCGGCAGTTTCTTCATGTTTTAGATATTGCTCAACTGAAAGTTGATGAGATAGAGTTTGCGTAACCATGAATTTCTTGGATATCGGTTTAGCAATGTCACTTCACTATAGCATCGTGTGTTAAATTGAAGCGAGGTGTATACCTTGGCATTGCGATGAAAAGTACTCAGACGATTAACAACATTCCTACTACCGCTCCAAGTATAGTCTGTGTAGACACAATTAGCAGTAGCAGTCTCCCCGACCATACACAACTGCCAGACTCAGACGGTACTTTTGTGAAAAATTTTCAAGAACACCCACAAAGCATTGTTTTAACTAGTTCTATTGAGCCAATCTTTCAGAAATTACATCCCGATGAACGTTATTGCATTGGGCAGGATAGTGGAATTTATTGGAAATTAACTGAGCCACCCGAACAAGGAGCGGAAGCACCTGATTGGTTTTATGTTCCTAATGTGCCACCGTTTTTAAATGGAGAATATCGTCGCTCTTATGTGATGTGGAAAGAGATCGTGGCTCCCTTCATTGCGATCGAGTTTGTGTCTGGAAATAGTGCAGAAGAGAGGGATGCGTCTCCTCCATCTGAAAAAGATGGAATTGATAGAGATACTGGCAGGAAAAAGTCGGCGGGTAAATTCTGGGTTTACGAACAGGCGATTCGGATTCCTTTTTATGCGATTTTTGAACCTTGGAAAGCTGCATTAGAGGTATATCATTTAGTTGACGGTCGATATGAAAGGTTGTTGCCCAACGAGCGCGGTCATTATCCGATTGCATTTTTAGATGTGGAATTAGGTATTCTGTTGGGAACAGAAGCGATTCCGATTCCTTGGTTGCGTTGGTGGGATATGGATGGTAATTTGCTGCTTACGGGTGATGAACGTGCTGTCAGGGCTGAGGCGATCGTGGCTCAATCAGAACTAGCTAAACAACGTGCCGAGACGATCGCTACTCAAGAACGTCAACAAAAAG
>CASBRC010000105.1 GCA_949128015.1 Synechococcales cyanobacterium PMM_0003 | reverse complement strand
TAATTCGCTAAGTCAATATCCAAAAGCTTTGGCTACTCTGCAAGAAGCGCAATTGCTCTATCAGTCTCTAGGCGATCGCTCTTGAATTGATAAAAAGAAAACTAGCGATCGCTCGAAAAGAGAATTGTAAAACCCTCTTGAGTAAAATGATGATCGTGAGTCAAGATACGACTAATTTCCATTTGTTTCATTGTTACCATAGAAACGCAATCTGTTAGACTACATCCCTTATCTAGTCTTTACTCGTACAAATCCAATCCACCCAAAAACGTTCTATGAGATTGAGATAATACAGTCACTTTTTCTGAATCCGCATTGAGTAGTTGCCTCACCGTATTCACCGTCCGTTCGCGCAACTTTAGACCTCCATCAGACAAAAAATTGAGAACCTCACTAAGCACTTCATCAGTTGTAATAATTTTTGTCTTACCTAATTTTGCGGTGATAGCGATCGCTTGATTATGAAAAGTATCGCGAGGACTGAGTAACGCCACCCAATAGAAAGTATCAGCAAAAATTATCTCAGTCATACTTGAGTATTGTAAAGATAGCGATCGTGATTTTCTGCACCATCAGTCGGTAAACATTCCAAATCTTCACTGGATAAACCACGACTAAAAGATGAAGCAATCTCAAGCAGAAATGAACCTGTATCTTCTTCCAGAGCAATTTCAGGCAAACTAGAACTCATTAAAGTTAGTCTTTGATTTGTGTTTAGCCGCCATTCTAAAAAACTAACAAAATCTAAAACCTCCAATAAAACAGGTTCAGATAGTGCTTCCAAATGTTCAAGCTTGTCTAAAATAATCTCTTTGACAGCGTTCATATACCAAGCCTCATATCAACATATTCATATTTTACTTGCCATTGCTTAAATTCAACATAGCTAATGGGACTTTCTTTAACTCTATCACATCACAAAGTTTATAAGTGAACTACCAGACACTGACCGCCTAAGCGGTACAGTGCTGGCTTCTTGTCTCAACGGGAACAGCGTCTAGCAAGACCGAAATCTTACCAGAGCGACTTACATCCCCTCCACAAGCAGAAGCGCTAGTTCCTAACGCCAGAATCCGCAAGGCTTCAAGGTGCGTACCACAATGCTTACAAGTCCATGCCCTCACATCAAGAGTCAAATTATCAACTCGATTGAGGCAAACATGGCAAGTCTTGGACGAAGGAAACCATCGATCAATCTCGATATAAATCTTTCCTTCAGACTCAGCCTTGTATTTAAGCATTGTGAGAAACATTCCCCAGCCAACATCGCTTATCGCCTTGGCTAGATTATGATTCCGTACCATGCCTTTGATATTTAGGTTTTCTACTGCAATAACTTGGTTTTTGTTGACTACCTTGCGGGATAGTTTGTGCAGAAAATCTTCGCGACATCTAGCGATTTTAGAGTGAACTTTCGCCACTTTTAATCTTGCTTTAATGCGATTGTTGCTACCTTTCTTTTTCTTAGATAACTTTTGCTGTTTCCGTTTTAAGTTACGTTGATGCTTGATAAAAAATCTAGGATTGTCAAACTTTGAGCCATCACTGGTAATTACAAAGTGAGTTAATCCAACATCAAGCCCAACTAGAAGAATGGCTGCAAAAAGCTAAGACTGTACTTGGCAAGATTCAGATGCGCGGGCTAGCAAGGCAGTGGGGACTTCCTACTACTTGGCTCAAAGAAGCGTAAAAAACACTCTTTGCTCGATGGGATTTTAGAAACCCCATCCTCGCGTAGCAGGGTGGGGTAGTTCATACTATTTAACTAAAGGTAATGTAAACCAAAACTGCGAACCAATATTTGGTTCACTTGTTACCCCGATCACGCCGCCATGGGCTTGGACAATTTGACGGCAAATATAGAGACCCAGACCGAGACTAAGCGATCGCATATTTAATTTGTTTTGGGTTTTGCCTTGAGCATAAAGCTCAAACAAATGCTCGCTTTGAGTGCTAGACATGCCCACGCCATTGTCTGAAACTGTACAAAGCATGGTTTTGTCATCACTGATTTCTACAGAAATTGTGAGTTTGAGACGGGGTGGATTGTGTTTAAGCGCATTAGTGATGAGATTCTGGAAAACTCTACAGATAAGATCGGCATCAACTAGAGCTAGTGATAGATCAGACGGAATTTGCAAATCAATTTCTGCCTCTTCTTTTTCGAGCAGTGGTTGAAGATCATCGATCGCATCTTGGATGACTTTTGCGATCGCAACTGGTTGCGGATTAATCACCATCCCATGCACATCATTTATATGGGACTCTAATAATGAGTTGATTAACGCTAACTGGCGATCGCCACTTTGACGCATTCGCTCAAGGGTGGTGCGTGGCAATGGAATATTTGCTTCGGGACTAGTTGTAGTCTTCGCCAAATTATCTAAAACCATGATTAATCCCGTTACAGGATTCCGCAAGTCATGGGAAACAGCATGGAGAAAAATTGTTAGAGCTTCTTCCGCACGTTTACGTTCAGCAATTTCCGTTCGCAAATCTTGATTTTGGGATTCGATAGTTTGGCGTTGCTTAGCGATCATTAAATGAGTCCGAATTCTCACTAGGACTTCTTCATGCTCGAAAGGCTTGGTCACATAGTCCACTGCCCCCAACGATAACCCACGCACTTTATCAACTGTTTCTGAAAGGGCTGTCATAAAAATGATCGGAATCTTCACAGTCTCAGGATCGGCTTTGAGGCGTTGGCAAGTCTCAAAGCCATCAATGCCTGGCATCATCACATCTAGCAAAATCAGATCGGGCTTAATGTATGTAATCTGATCGATCGCACTTTCACCATCGGTTGCCACCAGTACTCGCAGCCCCACATTTCGCAGTAAGTTGACCAACACACTCAAGTTAGTGGGATTGTCATCGACAACCAACACACAGCCCTCTAAGGCTTGACGCAAAGAGATTTCAAGAGTGTTGTCTAGATTGTTGTCGGTGATTGGTATGCGATCGCTCATACAGTTAGGCAGAAACTGAGCTAGATTATGCCAAAAAATAGAAGTATTCTGATCTCAAACCCAAATAAATTTTAAAAACCTTGCTTTGTGCAGCCTG
>CASBRC010000104.1 GCA_949128015.1 Synechococcales cyanobacterium PMM_0003 | reverse complement strand
GCGATCGCATTTTGATTTGGTGAGGGTTGGAAATGCGATCGGGGTTTTGTTTTTGGGAATGGGCGATCAACAAGTTGTCAGATATGCTAGAAATGTAAATGTAGACCACCAAATTTACTAAACCTTATGGACACTCATCAAGAAACCGAATATGTCCTGAGTAACGTACCCCTGATGCAACAGATCAGGCAATTTAAAAATAAAGCTCAGAAAACATCTCCCCCTCAACCAAACCATTTTATTGATTTCGACTACATTCTCAACAATCCAGAACTCATCTCACAAATTCAATTACTAATCACAAACCATAAGCAGAAGCATCATGCGCTCAGTCGTATTTCATGAAGACACTCTGCAAGCATACGAATATTTCAGAGAGACTAATAAACCCATTCACAAAAAATTATTTAATATTCTTAAAGAGATGCAGAAGGGCGATCCCACCCAAGGAACAGGAAAACCTGAAGCATTGAAACATGAATTAGCTGGATACTACTCACGGCGATTATCTGATAAAGATCGGCTAATCTATAGCTTTGATGACGAAAACATATACATCATTGCTATTGGTGGACATTACGAAGGATAAACCGAGCAATTTTTGCGATCGCATTTTGATTTGGTGAGGGTTGGAAATTGCGATCGGGCTTTGATTTTGGGAATTGCGATCGCATTTTGAGTTGGTTGGGGGTGGAAATGCGACATCCGTTGTATATGGAGAGCCAGTTTCAGGTGGAGTTTATATCCGCAGAATCAAGAGTGGAGTGCTAGGAGATGGAATTAACTCCTTAATTGCCTCAATTTTAAATACATTCCCAAATACTACGTTTAGTCAAAACAATGGCGTAATCCAAATGACAGGAGTTGGAAGCCGTTATGTCGGTTTCTTTGTTGCTGGCATTTTAATACATGCGTCAAGGCTTTTAAGGTTTATTGCTTAACTAGACTCCAAGCTCCATTAAAGGCAATTACCATTAATCCCAAACTAGCCGCCACGATGAGAGAGCCAATTAAATTCTTTTTAAGAGATATTAGTCGATAGGCAGGTTGCAACCAAAAGCTTAATCGTTTTGAAACAAAAGGCATTACTAGTAGACTCAGTACTGTTGAGGTAATCAGGTTATTTACAATCATTGAGCTAGCCAGTGACCAAGATTGCATAAAGCCCAATATTGAAAATGCGATCGCTTGAATCATCACTACTGGATAAAGCCCCAAGACGACGACTAGGATTTGTTTCCAGCGTGGTGGCCCTAAGCCTTTATTCTCAGCAGTACCAGACTGCATCGAGAACCAACCCTCTAAGCCCGTAGTAAAAGACTTAAATCGATATGCCGAAAATATCTCCTGACCAGTTTCTAATAACTTTTTGCGATCGCTTGACTCCATCCACTGATTGAGATGTTCGGGTGAGTCAAAATGGATAATGTAGTACCATTTTACGACTGGATCTTTGCACCTGAGCGGTGGACAGAGATCGCTACGAAGAAATCCGTCATAGCGCTTTAATATTTCAACGAGATTGTGGTGCCATTTTTTAAAAGCAAAGTCATTACCTTTCGGCACAATATGCTCGGTGACGAGACTAGAGTAAAAAAGCTTTTCTAAGGAAGGATTTGTCATATTTTCCAAAGCTAAAAGCTCAAATTCAGTCATTTTAGCGTAAAGCCTTGTAACTACTCCCTTCCCAGTAGAAAATCAGACAGTAAAACCCAAAAATTAGCGTTGCGGCGCGAAGCGCCGCAACGCTAATTCTTGGGAGGGAAGGGGGTAAATATTACAGCAAATTCCGATCAAACCAAACCGAGATTTTTCACAAAAGCCATACAAAGCGTGGCTTTTGTGAAAAATCTCGGTTTGCACTCAATTTGATGCAATTGGCAATAGAACCTCAAACTCTGTCCCAATTGTTACATTGCCTTGATTATTGAGGTAAGGCGATCGCAAAACAAGCTTACCTTGGTGCTGCTGCGTAATGATTTGATGACAAATTGCTAAACCCAGCCCAGTACCTTGTCCCTGACCTTTGGTCGTAAAGAAGCTATCAAAAATACGATTTTGGATCTCTTTAGGAATTCCCATGCCGTTATCAGAAACTTTGATCGAGATCCAGTTGCGACTATCAATTTTTGCGATCGCAGCAGTGATCATCAACATTGGTTGCCATGCAATTTCAATATCAGTCTGAATATTACTACGCTCAACAAGAGTATCTTCCTTGAGTAGAAGCTGTCCACGTTGGATGATTAAATCAGGATGAGATTTTAAATCCACCAAAGCATCAAGGGCATTACTGATCAAGTTCATGAATACTTGGATTATGCGATCGCTAAATCCGTCAGTTTTTGGAAGATCAATATAATTTTTGACAATTTGGACATCTCTGATCCTTCCACTGAGGATCATTAAACTACTTTCTACACATTCCAATAAATCAAGCGGCTCTGCTGTAGCATGATCCTCCATGTGAGAGAGACTCTGCAAAGTGTCAACTAGTCGGCGAAGATAACGCGAGCTAGATTGAATGCTCCGCACAACTTGAGGCAAGTCAGAACGGACAAAGTCCCAGTCAACCTCTTCAAGGGTTTCACTAATTGTTGGGGCTGAAGTTCCATATTCCTTTTCATAGGCTCTCAAGATTTTCATCACCCCTTCGATATAGGTTAAGAGACATTCAGTATTGCCATAAATTGCCGACACAGGATTACGAATATCATGAGATACTTCAGCGACAATTTGCCCCAAACTTGCCATCTTTTCAGTTTGAAACATCGTCGTCTGTGTTTGCGATCGCAATAGCTTTGTCGCTAATTCATGGATATAAGACTGCGCTTGCAATAAATCATGAACATCCAATACTGCATAAATATTACCTTCTAGACGAATGATGACAGCCTCATAAATATCATCGTTAGCACGACCTAAAGCTAACTGAGATGCCATCACAATCGACATATTACCCTGTAGCTGAAGGGTATCTACGGGTACTTGTTCGTAAAGTACTCTCAATGCTCTTTTTGTAAATAGCTCAAGAGCATAAGGACGACTCAGACATTCAAAAAATCTCCGTCGAGACAACATACCTACATATTTATCTTGATCGTAAATAATGAGTGCAGGTAGAAGAGGATCATCTTTAAAAAGTTGACGCGCAAATTCACCTGTTTGCTCTAAATCAATTTTGACATTGTACAAATTTAATTCAGAAATAGGTGAGTCTAAAGCTAATTGGCGGTTGAGACTTTGTATAGACAAATCATCGTTACTTAACTTTAGCTCTGGCTCACTTGCCATCACCATCAGCGGAATCATAGCCATTTTGCGGGCTAATTCTTGCGTTGCTGTTTGTCTGATATTTTTGCCCTTAACCGCACCTTTATCTGGCTGATACTGTTGGAGCTTAATATTACTGATCGAGGCTGTTAATACATCAGCATTTACTTCGATCTCTAGGGCTTGGGCAGCTACGTTAAAGGCATAATTTAAATTTTCTAGAGATATTTTCGGCAATAAATCGATCGCACCACGACGATTTGCCCAGCGTTTTTCCACGTCTTTTATTTGACTTTGGCGAGGATTAACCAATAAAACTTTTAATTCAGGTGCATGGTCAGCACACCATTTACAAAGGTCAGTGGCAAGTAACGATGTGCCACCACCATATCTAATCCCGATATCAGAAATGATTAGATTTGGTAAATTTTGCTTTAACAGTCTCTTTTGATCGAGTAGTTTAAGTAAATCTTCGGTTTCAGGCGATGCCCATACTTCAAGTTGATGCGATGACAAAACATTGTGCCACATCAGGGATTGCTCTTCAGATAGCTGAGCCAGCAAGACAGATTTGACCACGCAACCCCCAATAACGAAAAATTGTAACAAATGTACAATATCGGATCGTAATATGTGGATGCAAGTGAAAACAGATAACCTAGGGTTAACCAAAATTTAAACCAACTTAAAAGCCAAAAAGCTATGGCGCACGCTGCGCGTGCGCCACAGCTTTTTGGCTTTTAGAAAGGGATTGCTTAAAGCCTCTTTTCAAACTCTTGATATAAGATAGAAAAAACGAATTGGATTTTCACATGACACGAATTTGTATTCTTGGTGGTGGTTTTGGCGGTTTGTATACTGCACTTAATCTCGCGCGCTTGCCTTGGACGGTCATGCCTGAAATTATCCTTGTTGACAAAAGCGATCGCTTTTTATTTACGCCATTCCTCTATGAGCTGGTCACAGGAGAAATGCAGGAATGGGAAATTGCCCCCACATTTGCCGAATTACTGGTCGATACTGGTATTCAGTTTGTTCAAGGGTTAGTTACCAATATCGATCTTGAATCGAAGCAAGTAGAAGTTAATATCGGTCAGCCTAGTATTTTGGAATACGATCGCCTTGTGCTAGCGATTGGTGGTGAGACACCGACGAACATTGTCGATGGTGCTTCAGAATATGCAATTCCATTTCGTAATCTCAATGACTTCTATCGATTGAATAGCAAATTAGAACTGTTAGAAGCGTCAAGCCGCGACAAAATCCGTGTCTGTATTGCAGGTGGTGGCGCTAGTGGAGTAGAACTCGCTTGTAAAGTTGCTGATCGACTCAAAGATCGGGGGCGTGTGCGTCTAGTCGATCGCAATGCCAAAATTTTAAGCAGCTCTACCGATGCAAATCGCCAGATTGCCGAACTTGCGCTCTCACAGCGTGGGATCTGGACTGACCTAAATACGAGGGTTTCACAAGTCAATGATGGTGAAGTTACTCTCGACTACACCAATGGTAGCGATACCTTACCCGTTGATATTGTCCTATGGACAGTGGGAAGTACCTTTTCCAAAATACTTCAAAGCCTTCCAGTTGAGCATAACCGTCAAGGTGCGATCGCAACTGAGTCAACCTTGCAGGTTAAGGGATATGAAAATGTATTTGCGATCGGTGATTTAGCATATTGTTTTGATGTTAATTTCAGTCTTGTCCCTGCCACCGCACAGGTTGCCTTCCAGCAATCGCAGTATTGTGCATGGAATATTTGGGCAAGCCTTAATCAAAAGCCATTAGTTCCCTTTAGCTATATTCCCCTCGGAGAATTTATTAGTTTAGGAATAGATGGCGCGACTGCTTCGATTTTTGGCAAATTCAGCATTGATGGACAGCCTGCCTATGTGATGAGACGTTTAGCCTATTTACTAAGAATGCCAACCTTACAGCATCAATGGAAGATTGGCACGCATTGGTTGACCAAACCTTTAATTGAGATGTTTAGAAAATCAGTGTAAGTAGGTAATCCAAGAAGCTATGGCGCACGCGCAGCGTGCGCCATAGCTTTTTGGGTTTATTATTAATCTATGAACAATTCTCCACAAGCAATATCTTGGCTCGATCGCATCGGCAACTGGAATCCGCAACTATTACGAGAGATTCGTGGCAAGCTGAAATTGCGTAATCTCGTCGTTGCGATCGGGCTGTCGATCCTATTTCAGATTTTGCTGCTTTTGTTCTATAGCCAGCGTATCCCTAGCGAAGAATGTTTGCAGATACGTGGGTTTGGCTGTGCTGAGTCTTGGCAAGTTTGGTGGCTAGAGCAGTTTCGATTTATCACTTGGACTGAGCCATTTATTTTGTTCTTAGCTGGGGTCTATAGCCTAGTTGCTGATCTCTCACTAGAGGACTACAAAGGTACTCTTAACTTCATTCGCATTAGTCCGCGATCGAGTATCAATATTCTCATGGGTAAGATCATGGGTGTGCCATTGCTGGCTTACATCAGCATCGCACTAACGATCCCCTATCATCTAACGGCTGCGATCGCCGCAAATGTACCGATCGCATTTTTATTCAGCTTTTATATATTGATGATCGGCACGGCTTTTCTATTGTTTAGTGCCGCGCTATTGCTAGCTTTACTGAGTGGTTGGCAAGCCAAATTTGGTGGACAGGTATCAGCAGGAGCTTTGGCGTTTTCATTTATTACCTTTATCTGGATTGCCCCCGCTTTCATGTGGTGGAATATTTTCACCACATGGAGTTCATTTAGCAAGGTATTAGTCGGCGGAAGGATCGATCCTATTCAAACTGAATGGTGGTATTTGTCGATTACATCGAATATTTTAAATTCACATATTTTTACAATTGCTAACTTAGCTGCTTTTAGCTTGGCGATCTGGCGCATCTTGCAAAGACGCTTTCACAATCCCGCCGCGACTTTAGTCAGCAAAGGTCAAAGCTATGTCATAACAGCTTATTTACAGATATTGATGTTGGGATTCGGGATGCAGTCTATTTTTACTGACCCAAAACTTACTTACGCTTCAGAAATTCACTTACAGTTATTTATCGGAATTTATATTGCTGATTTATTTTTATTCTTATCGATAATCGCGTCCCTGACTCCGCAAAGACAATCCTTGTTAGATTGGGTGAAATTTGGCGCATTATCGACCACTGAAGAACATCCTTCAGGATTTGGCTATATTCTGCGCGACTTGATTTGGTCAGACAAAAGCCCAGCTCCGATTGCGATCGCAGTTAATCTTGTAATCACTCAAGTCCCGATTGTGATTTGGCTTAACTCGTGGGGTAATCCCGACCTTAGTGGCAAAGCCATGATCGTTTTGGCTTCTTTTGTACTCACGATGCTATTGTTTGCCCTAATTGCTCAACTAGTTTTGTTTCTGAAGACCAGAAATCCCTCAGCATGGGTGACAGGAATAATTTCTGCATTGATTTTTCTGCCAGTTTTGATCATGCTGAGTCTATCGATTAGTCCTGATCGATATCCCAGTTTGTGGCTATTTTTTGGATTTCCTTGGTTAGTTTTGTCAAACCTCCAACTTTCCGATATTATTTTGGCATTTGCTGGGCAAATTTCTGTAATAATTGCGCTGACATTGCAACTCATTTATCAACTGCAACGCGCTAAAATGCGAGAGACCTAGTGATTCTGATTTTCGTCTTTTGTACATTTAGTACAGCAAAACTAAAATCTCTAACTTTAAAGAATAGTAGACGTTTGAGCATCACAACATGGCACAGTCAACAACGGCTAAACAGTTCGACGCTGCAACGGGTACAGTCCCCGATGTAGAGCTACAGCGAGTATTTAAAATGTTTGGGGCAAATACCGTTGTCCAAGGTGTCGATCTGCAAGTGCAGAGAGGTGAGCTTTTTAGCATCTTGGGCCCATCAGGCTGCGGCAAAACGACTTTGCTCAGATTAGTTGCTGGTTTCGAGGAGCCATCAGCAGGTGAGGTGCTGATCCAAGGCAAACTAATGACCTACATTCCTGCCTATCAGCGTCCTGTCAATACAGTTTTCCAGAGCTATGCGCTATTTGGTCATATGACCATTTTTGATAATGTTGCTTTTGGCTTGTCAGTTAAAGGAGTTGCTAAGCCAGAAATTCAACAGCGAGCGATGGATGCGCTCAAGCAAGTTCGCCTCGATCATTTAAAAGATCGCTATCCTAGCCAAATTTCAGGTGGTCAGCAGCAACGGGTCGCCCTTGCTCGCGCCCTAGTCAACCGCCCCAAAGTGATTTTGCTAGATGAGCCATTGGCAGCACTAGACTTCAAACTTCGGAAAGAACTGCAAGTAGAGTTGTCCAATTTGCAATATGAGCTGGGCATTTCTTTCATTATGGTTACCCACGATCAGAGTGAGGCGCTTGCCATTTCCTCCAGAATTGCCGTGATGAATCAAGGTCGGATCGAGCAGATCGGCACACCTTCGGAAGTTTATGATCGCCCTTCTTCAGCATTTGTTGCCGATTTTGTCGGTGAAACAAACTTGTTTGAATGTCGAGTCATTGAGCAGGATGGTGCATTTGTCGAATTGCGATCGTCAACTGGTTTAGCGATCGTGGCTGCCAAACCCAAACACTGGCGACCAATTGCTGAAGCTGTGGTGAGCGTCCGTCCCGAAAAAATCAAGCTTTCTACTGAATATCCGAACCAACCTTACAACACCTATCGTGGCATCCTTAATAATGTGCTGTATCTAGGCGATCACTCGCAGTTTGTGGTGGATTTACATGCTAGCGAAAATGTTCCTCCTGTCAGAGTCATGCTCGTGCGTTCTAATCACCAAGGCGAAAAGACTCCGCCCTTTGATAGTCAGGTCTATGTTTCATGGATGCCTGAAGATTGTGTGGCTCTTCCTAAAACTACAGTTGCGACTTAAATTTTAGATTTTAGATTTTAGATTTTATTATGCATATCTCTCGGCGCAAATTTCTTAGACAAACTGCCTATGCCACATCCGCTCTTGCTAGTGCCTCCACTCTTGCCGCCTGTGGCATTTTTGACAAGAATTCACAACCATCTGAGTCTGTTACAGAGGACGTACCGCGCCCAGTTACTCAAAACAAGCAAACTTTGTACATTTATGGTTGGTCTAACTATGTTGACAACAGAGAAATTTTAGATGAATTTACAAAAGAGACGGGAATTAAGGTTTTTGGTGATGCCTATGACTCGAATGAAGTAATGTTGGCGAAACTGGAGGCTTCGGGCGGGAGATCGGGCTATAGCATCATTTATCCCAGTGATTATATGGTGACGCAGATGCGAGAGAAAAAGCTGCTTGCCCCTCTGAATAAGCAACTATTGCCTAACATCAAAAATATTGCCGCCCGTTATTTAGAACTGCCCCACGATCGCGGCGCAGTATTTAGCGTTCCTGTGAGTTTGGGGACAACGGGAATTGCCTATAATGTCGAGGCAGTTAAGTCAGTTGTTGGTGAAGAACCAACTGATTGGAATTATCTATGGGAACACAAAAATAAGCTGCGGATTACTCTGCTTAACGATCCGCGTGAAGTGATGGGGATGGGGTTACATATTGTTGGTCAAGATTACACCACCAAAGAACCCCAAAATATCGATCAAGCTTTCCAAAAATTACGAGAATTGATGCCTGCGATCGCAAATTTCACCACCGATGCTTGGAAGGAGCCGTTAGCCTCTGGCGATCTGATGATGTGTATGGCTTTTTCGAGTGATGCGATCAATGCGGCAAGAGAAGATCCTAATATAAAATATATTTTGCCCAGCGATGGCACATCGATTTGGACAGATACGATCGCAATACCTAGAGGCGCATCAAATATCGAAGGCGCTCATGCATGGATAAATTATGTAATGAAACCCGAAGTTGCTGCCAAAATTAGCGATGCTATTAGTCTAGCTACGACTAATAAGATTGCAAAGCCGATGATTTCTGATGACCTTAAGGCAATTAAATCTTTAGAGCCATCGGAGGCGGTTATTTCTAAAAGCTATCGCCTTACCGCACTCGATCCCGAAGTTCAGCAAATTCATGACGGTTTCTGGACGCGCTTAATCACAGGTTTAGGATAGTTATTTAGGCTAGCTACTATGACATCACCAAATCACACTACCCCAACAGACAATCTATCTCTAAGCAATAGTCCTTTTATCTGGGGACATATCGCCCTCATTGCAGGTGTACCTTGGCTATTGGCTTTAAGTATGGCTGGATTAGCAGTCGGCGATCCTGTATTTCCTGCATGGTTTGAGATCTTTTTGTTAGGATTCCCTGCGATCGCATTTGTGACTTGGTTGCAGTGGCAACAGCCATTTTCGCCATTTAGTTTATGGGTTATATCGAAGCCGACTGAGAGTTTGAGCGATCGCGATCGTCAAGTTTTAACCCTAGTTAAGCAGCATAGTAATGGTTGGTATGTAACAGGATGGATTGCTACGGCTGTGGCGATCGTGATCAGCGTTATATTTTCTAAGATGTACATAGCCGCGCCGTTAGCTCAGACCATTGCCCCATTTCCTGCGGGATTGCGCTTGTTTGGGATCGTATGGGCTGAGATTTTCTTTTTGTTAAGTAATGTTTTGCTTCAAGCTGGAATTTCAGCTTTGCGAATTAAGTTAACGGCTGAGTCAGAGTTAAACAGCATGACGCCCTTTGCTGTTGAAAAAATTAAAAATAGCTTTACAAATATCGGCTGGCAATCCCCCCAGCTATTAAAGTTTTTTGAAGAAACTGCGATCGCAGACGAGATTACAGCATCTCCTATCAAAGAGCCTGTTGAGATTGTCTCAGAGATTGAAATTCCAGTAATAGAACCTTCTAACCCTACTTTAGAAACCGAGTCTGAAGAGATTATTTTAGAGATTCAGATTGAGACAAATCAAGAAATTATTGAAAAAGTTGCAGAAGTTGAAGAGTTAGAGATAATTGCGATCGTTGCCGATGAATCAGTTGTTGAGTTGAATTCTGAACCTGAGATTGTGCAGCTTATCGAAGAATCTCTGGTTGAGACATTTTTGGATCAAGAAATTATTCAAGAATCTGGAGATTTAGATTCTATTGATGTTTCTGAAGATGCTGAGACTCTTTTAGAAGTCTTTGATATTGGTCAAGATGAACTTTTTGTTGAAAAAGTTGAAGACTCATGGACAAATGCGGTCGTTGTTAAAAAAACTGAGGAATTAGAACTCTCTGAGACTTCTGAAGAGCCTGAATTAGCATTTTTAGACATTCCAAATACTAGCTCAGAGTCAAAAATTGAAGATCATGAACAACCTGAGTCCGATTTAGACTCTTCTGAGCATGCGTTAGATCAACAGATTACAGAAGACAATGATGAATTAGAATTTATTGGAACTGTTGAGGAATCTGAGGCTGAGGATTTTTTAAATACAACCTTAGTAGGTACGGAAAAAAGAGAGCTAGATTTTTTAAAAAAATCACGTAAAACTGGAGCATATCCTAGACAATTAGGGTTTGGCAAATCTACGAAACGAGACAATATTGTTGTCTCAATTCCCGAAACTTTAGATCCCGAAGAAATCGAACTTATAAAATCACCTGATCAAGATTTAGAAGTTTCAGAAATCAAAACTCAAGATTTTGACGACGAATTAGATGAGCTGATTGCTTTTAATGCTTATGTTGAGAATATTCTGGAAAAATACTTAGAAGACTTTGAAGATTTTGAAGATACTGAAGCTATTGCCGAGGTTGACGAAATAGCAGAACCGACTGCCGATCAAGAACCGAAAGATCCTCAATATTTAGCGCAGGAATTACTAGTTGATAAATTTTTAGCAAGAGTGGAAGAACTAAATATTGCAGACAAAGCTAACAAGTTATCTATTGAGCAATCTAAAGAAAACATCTCGGAGCTTAACTCTGAAGTTGACGAGTTTGCCGATCTTGAAGCGCTTCTAGATCGTAAGCCCTTATCTGACAATCCTGACCTTGACGATTTAAGCGATCGCAATTCCTGACCATTGCACCTGTGGCGCTCTGGGATGCGGATCGGGATTATTCAGGAAATATCGCCGATAGGAAAAGAAGATTTCCTCATTTTGCAAAGTGCAGTAAGGGGCGATCGCCATATTTTCTGGCAACATGCCAATCTCTTGAAGCTGCTGCAATTGCACCTGACGCAAATCTAGTTTGACTCTCTCAGGATGCTCATCAGGCTGTAAACCAACTGATTGACTAATCGTGGCGGTTACCTGTTGCGCCACATCTTGAGACACTTGGTAAACTTTACCTGAAATCGCGGGCCCTAGAGCCACCCGCAAATCCTTTAACTCACTGCCTTGATCGCATAATATTGCGATCGCTTTTGTGACGATCCCCGCCGCCGTGCCGCGCCAACCTGCATGCACAGCCGCCACTGAGCCTAACTTGCGATCGCCAATCAAAACTGGCACACAGTCTGCTGTACAAATCCATACCGACCGATTATGACCATCGCGGGTTGCCCAAACTCCATCAGCTTCGGGTAAGGGCGCATCTGGTATAGCTTCGATTTCATTGGCATGAATTAAATGATTGCCATGGACTTGTTTGGCGCGATAGGCTTTCCCAGATGTGACCAGATGATCATGCAGATCGGTTGGTGATTTAGGAGCATGCGATCGCGTAAAAAATCCATGAGACCAGTCAGCCAGTAAATCGCAAGTTAGTACTCCGTCTCGCCATTGCCATTGATTTGCATTCATTGATTTAGAGTCTTCAAAATAGTCCAATTTGAATATCCTTGATCTTAACTCAAAAGCAAGAAGAGGCGGCGCAAAGCGCCGCCTCTTAGCGCCACATCTTTATTTGGTTAGGACAATTTTAAGAAAGAAAATACCCTGTAAAACGCGCATGTCGGACTTACCCCCTTTAATTCCCCCTTGTAAAGGGGGAAGACCAGAAATCTTGTTCCCTCCCCTTTGCAAGGCTACTGTGTACACACAAGTCCTACCTGTCTTCATTTCAGTCTATTCTGCCCCCTAAATCCCCCAATTCTGGGG
>CASBRC010000103.1 GCA_949128015.1 Synechococcales cyanobacterium PMM_0003 | reverse complement strand
GCATAATCTAAATGAGAGTATCCAAGAAATTGGTATTCAAATTAACCAACGGAGCGCCCCTTTACGGCAAAAAGTTTTGGAACTAGATGACCAAATCCATGCCGTATTCAAGGAGATCTTTACGGGTAGGAAATTGGGCAAGAAGTCTCGTAAAGACATTGAGACAGTCTACTATCATCTCCAAACCGATGGGATCATCAGTCCCAAAAATTTTCCTATTGATGTTGATAAAGTTGAATTTGAAGATTATGGCGAGGAAGATGACTGGCGCAACGACGAGGAGAATTCGCAGCAGCAATTTACGAGAGATTTACCCAAGCCAGATCGCGATGAGCTAAAAAAGATTCGCCAGATTTTTTTGCGCTTAGCTGATAGCTTTCATCCAGATAAAGTTACTGATGAAGCTGATAAAGAATACTGCACTGAGGTAATGAAGGAAATTAATCTTGCCTATCAAAATGGTGATTTGGCTAGGCTTTTGGCGATTGAGAAGCAGCAAGAGTTAGGTGAAATCATTAACCGTGATAGCGCCGATGATATGACTCGTCAATGTGCGAAGGTAGAAGCAGACAATAACTTTCTCAAAAACCAACTCGACAATCTCAAGCAGCAATTTAAACTTATTAAAAAGACTCAGCAAGGCGAAATAGTAACTGTTTTTAAGAAGATATCTAAAAATGGTGGCGACCCGATCGGGGAAGCTTTGCGTGAGATCGAGTCTCAGATCGCTATTGTCGAACAGCTACACCAATTTGTAGTTGATTTTCGCGATCGCCGTATTACCATCCAAGAATTTTTGAGAGGGCCGATCGCATTGATGCCGCAAGAGGATATGTCCGAAGAGGAGATGATGTTGGAATTTTTATCCCGATATTAAACCCCAAAAAACTGTGGCACAACGTGCGCCACAGCTTTTTTTTAGTTTAGATATTTATCAATTTTAATTGCTTCTTGTAAGCTGCGCTTAATGCAGTCACCTAAAGCTACACCACCGATAAAATTGGCACTTATATAGAGTCCTTGAGACTTTTGAAGTTCTGTTTCGACGATCGCAATTCGCTCTAAATGTCCAATCTCATACTGCGGAATTGCTTTATCCCAAACATGAACTGCGATCGCCTTTGGTTGTACTTTCGTGTCAGGACGGAGAATAGTTCTCTTGAGATCTTGATGTACGGCTGCAATGATTTCTGATTCTGAAAGTTTCGCTAGCGCAGGATCGAGTGTGCCGCCGATAAAGTTTAGTAATAGTTGCCAACCTGCGGGGGCGCGTCCTGCAAATAGGCTTGATGACCAGATCGTTCCTAAAGTGCGCACACCTTCAGTACGGGGAATTAGATTGCCGAAGCCTTTCATATCATAGGCAAATTCATTCTTAGGATAGGCAAGCACCACACAAGCCACGGTTGGATAGAAAATCTCGTTTAAGGCTTGGCTAGCTGCGGGTAGATAATCTTGCAACAGCTTGGCGGTGACATAGGCTGGAGTCGTGAGGACTACCGATCGCGATGTCACGATTTCTTCACCCATTGGCGTATCGAATTTAGAAATATAGATTTCGCCTTGCTTTTCTAACGATCGCAAAGTCCATTTTTGCTTAACGGGCGTTCCTGTCTCCCTTAACTTAGTTGCGATCGATTCAGGCAACATTTGGATACCTTGACGAAATGAACCAAGCTCGCCAGATTTAGTTTTGGGAATATTGGGATCGTTGAGCTTTTGGGCTTTGCGCTCTTTACTTGATAATATTGCTCCAGCCAGCAAACCTCCATAGGTTTCTAGTTTGGCAATCTTAGAAAAAGCTGCCTTGGCACTAAGGCGCGTCGGATCGCCTGCATAGACTCCAGAGATAAATGGTGCAACCAAGTTAGAAGCTGCTTGCTTGCCCAGTATCCTTGTAAAAAATTGCTCCACCGATTCTTCACCAGCCATTGCAGGACGGGCGAAACCGATCGCACCCAGAGCTAAGCGAATTTTGCCGCGCCATGTTAAGACTTTGGATGCGATCGCACTTTGTGGACTCATCGGTAAGGCGTTTAACTTGCCATTGAGAAATACAAAACGGGGTAATTTGCCATCGGCAAGTACCAACTCATCCTTGAGTCCTACTTGAACAGCAAGGCGTAATAGCTCTGGTGCAGGTTGGAAACTATTTGGTCCCTCTTCCCACTGATAACCTTCATCATTTTTGGCGCTAGTTATAGCTCCGCCCACGCGATCCTGAGCTTCCGCAACCATGACGCGATATTTTTTTGCGATCGCAAGTTCATGGGCGATCGTTAGTCCTGAAATTCCTGCTCCGATCACAAGAACATCTAATGGTTGATTGACTTCAGAGGGTTGCGTTGGATTCATAGCTTCAAGAACTTAGGGAAATTGAGCAATTCTTAGTCTATTACAACTAAGCTCCTATAGTTTAGTACAAGCCTTCAAAAAACTAATGGGAGCAGCGCCGTAGGCGCTGCTCCCATTAGTTTTTACACTGAATGCTGAAACAAGGCGTTCTAATGAACTTTGGCAGTACTGCGATAGCTATGGGATGCGTTATGAGATGAACCATGGCGATCGTTGCCACCATTTTGCAACAGGAACAAAGATAAAGCGGCGGCAAATACGCGATCTTGATCCCAATCGGGATGTGACTCTAAGTATCCTTTGAGGGTTTCGTGCAATTCTTCAGGAATTTCTGCCAATATACTGACGGTCGTACTCATGCTGAAACCTCAACTTTTAAACAAGTTCGATAGAAATGACGCAACCATTTTCAGAGGTCGGGCTTTAATTGTGCGTTCAACAGCGGTTCTTGTCAACGTAACGAAAGTTTAAGCAGAAGTGATAAATAAACGATATATCTTTGATAGAATCGCTATTTTAACCTACTTTTATTTACATATCTTCATAATCAATGAGCTTAAAAAGTTTTCCCAAGTGAACTGACTTTCCTGTTAATGAATCCTTAACCAGCAAGGCGTAGGTATATTTATCTTTTAAACAGCCTGTGGAAAACTATTGTTAATCTGTGGAAAAAGCCACGATATCTGTGGAAAAGTCTGTGGAAAAC
The DNA here is from genome assembly GCA_949128015.1 of Synechococcales cyanobacterium PMM_0003. GTDB lineage: Bacteria > Cyanobacteriota > Cyanobacteriia > Pseudanabaenales > Pseudanabaenaceae > Pseudanabaena. The sequence goes on along the minus strand of CASBRC010000103.1, from coordinate 53 downwards.
TTTTGGCTGTCTAAATTGAAAATTATTTTTTCTTAATATTCATGAAGAACATT
>CASBRC010000102.1 GCA_949128015.1 Synechococcales cyanobacterium PMM_0003 | reverse complement strand
GGGTTAGGGTGGGGTAAATTCTTTGTTAAAAATCTCTTTAACGCAAAGAAATTGTTAAGTCTGCCACTCAAATCTAGAACTGCTCTTAATATGGGTTCTGCATGTTACAAATACTTTTGTTGATTTTTGTCAAGATTAACAAAGAAAGCCTGAACCTTATAAATTTGCATGACTGACTCTTTATCTTCTTACCAACCAGTACCTTCGGCTGAAAACCTCGCCAATACGGATTCTCAAGTCACAAATCATTTTATAGAGCCAGTTGTCCTAATCCGTCGGATCGCTCTTGGAATTGCGATCGCAACTTGGATGGTGATGGCGATCGGCAGTGCCACTCGTGTGATGAATGCAGGCTTGGCTTGCCCCGATTGGCCCCTGTGCTATGGCTCGGTATTACCCGCCTCGCAAATGAATTTGCAAGTATTTTTAGAATGGTTTCATCGCCTAGTTGCTTCTACGGTTGGTTTTGCCACGATTGTTTTATTTAGTGCAAGTTGGTATTTCCGCAAATCTTTGCCTAAATGGTTGCCTTGGGCGACTTCAGGATCGCTATCTCTGGTAGTTGTTCAAGGGATTTTAGGTGGATTAACAGTAACGCAGTTATTAAGGTTTGATATCGTCACAGCCCACTTGGGGACGGGATTGTTATTTTTCTCTAGCTTGTTAGCGATCGCTACAGCTTTAAGTGCCTATCAATTAAATAATGGTGAAGCATTTCGCATTTCACCAAAAATTGCTTGGCTGGGTTTATCAGCAGCAATTTTAGTTTATTTACAAAGTATTCTCGGTGCTTTAGTCGCCTCTCAATGGGCGTTACACCAGTGCTTTGCCACACAGGATATGTGCATCGTTTTAAATTCTCATTTACTAGGTGTGATTCCTGCAACCATTGCTACTATTGCGGTTGTCGTTACGGCTTGGATAAACAAAGCGATCGCACCAATCTTGCGCCGCCTAGCCACAATCGCAGGTTTGTTAGTAATCGCTCAAGTTGCGATCGGCTATGGCACTTATAAACTGCACTTACAAGTCGAACCACTCACCATTGCTCACCAAGCTACAGGTTCAGCATTGCTTGGAACTCTCGTTTGCTTTGCTGTGTTAGCATTTAGAGCGAATAGACAAGACCAAAAAGTACAAAAACACAATCAAGCACAACCTGCGATTCGCTAACTGTAATAACTGCGAAATATTTTAGGAGTTAAGCGTAATGCAAGAAACGGCGATCCCAGAAAGTCTATTTGTTGAATCTAATCAAACAACTCCATCAACTCGCAACTGGCGCGATGTTATTCAAGATTACATAGAATTAACCAAACCACGCATTATCGTGCTGTTGCTAATCACCACCGCAGGCTCGATGTGGATTGCTTCTGAGGGGAAAGTCGATCTATTCTTGCTGTTTATTACGGTTTTGGGTGGTGCGATCGCAGCAGCTTCAGCCAATGCGATTAACTGTCTGTATGATCGCGATATCGATGCCATAATGGAACGCACTAGTTGGCGACCACTCCCATCAGGTCGAATTCAACCAATTAATGCGCTGATTTTTGCGATCGCATTAGCGATTATCTCCTTCACGATGCTAACCGTTTATGCAAATCTCTTAGCTGCATGTTTAGCCATGTCGGGGATCGCTACCTATGTCGGCGTTTACACAATTTGGCTCAAGCGCACCAGCACTCAAAATATTGTCATTGGCGGTGCGGCGGGCGCAATTCCGCCCCTAGTTGGCTGGGCGGCGGTAACTGGCGAACTGAGTTGGGCGGCTTGGGTTTTATTTGCAATCATTTTTGTTTGGACTCCTCCGCACTTCTGGGCTTTAGCATTAATGATTCGTGATGAATATGCCAAAGTGGGCGTACCCATGCTTCCTGTAGTAAAGGGCGCAGAGGTCACAGCTAATCAGATTTTGCTATATACATTTTTATTAGTCCCTGTATCTCTATTGCTGGTTTATCCTTGCAATGTCATGGGTTTAGTTTATGCATTGTCAGCGATTGGACTTGGTGGTGCATTTATTTATAAGGCATTGCAATTATTAAAAGAACCAAGCGATCGCAATGTAGCGCGATCAGTTTTTAAATATTCGATTCTCTATTTGGCTTTGCTCTGTGTAGCGATGGGAGTTGATAGCTTACCGATCGCGCATATTTCTACTCAAACTGCGATCGACTTACTGCAAATACCAAACAGGATCTAAAAAAAATCATCGCACTTGTGAAAAAATTCGATATTCATGAACGTCAAATGTAGAAATTTGTGAATCTAGTTGAGAATCACTTTCCTGTGGATTCAACAATTCATAGGGAGACATCCGCACAATGTTGTAGCGAGTTTCTCCTGCATGGATTGCAAAGGCAACATTGAGCATGTCAATAAATGCAATTACCGATTTACATTTAGATTCACTATATTGACTGTAGTACTTAATTATAGAGGCAACTCTTAGTTCTAGATGCGGACGAATAGCTTCATTTAGTAACAATAACTTGAGCAACAATACAACTAAGTTAATCGGATTTGTATGATGCAGTAAAATATTAAATAGTTCTGTCGGTTGTTGGTGATCGTTAATCGTAATTTCGCCGATTAAATACTTGGAAGTTTTTAAAATTAAGGAACTACAAATAGGATGATCGTGACTATGAGATTTAAAATCTAACAATCCATCATGGAGTTTATCTTGTAATATTTCTGATATCTCCCCATCTGTAGCAGAGAAGTCAAGATATTTAAGTAAGCTAACTTTAAAATCTTTATAGGATAAGTTCTTAATATTATCCAGAAGATTGATAGCTAGTCCTTCACAGTTCAGCACACTATTTTTTGTGAGCATGAGTGTCACGATATTAATTACATTATTACTAAGGCTAGTAGGATTTGTATTAGGAGTTTTTGCAAATAATTGTGAGCCTGAACGAGCTGTATACATGGCTAGATCAAACTTAAACTTATCTTTCATCTTTTGAGCTAATAAGTTAGCAGCCTGTCTTTGTTCTCTAGAACCAACGGGATTTGTATATTGATAAGCTAACAAGTAAGAGGCAAAGCGATTACCCCAATTTTGCTCCTGTCTCCCATGATCTTCAAGATGTAATGTAAACAGCTTTAAAGCTTGAAAATCTTCACTCTTGACAAATAACTGCAACCAAATTCTTAGGGTTTTTAGTTTGAGAGATATTGGTTTTTTGTGGATTGAAGGATGACTAAATATATCAATTAAAGATTGAATACTAGCTCCATTATTATTAACTGTCCAATTATTAATCAAAATATAACAGCAACGTTTTAACGTATAGAAAAACTCTTTTTCATTGTATGCCGTCACAATCTGATCTAGAGCTTGAGTGATTTCTGAGTTATGGGTATCACTAAAATTTATAAATAAATTCTTAAAATCTTCTAGTACTTCATCTGGGAACTTACGACGAACAATATCTAAAAAGAATTCGTAGATCCTTTGCTGGGCCTGTTCAATACCTTGAGAGTAAATACGATCTGCTGTCCAGAACATAATAATTTCATTGTTTAAAGAATTCACTAAAAATACTAGAAGCTTATAGTTTTTTACTAAATAAATAGGCGTAATAAAAAACAAAATCC
>CASBRC010000101.1 GCA_949128015.1 Synechococcales cyanobacterium PMM_0003 | reverse complement strand
TCACGGGTGATGTCTTGAATCGTGATCGCAATCCCCTTAATTGCATTGCTAGAACTCAGCACACTTGTAATCCAAATCCGAAACGCATGGGCGAGCACTGAGTCCTTATCTCCTGATGCCATGATCCGAAATTCGCCACCTTCGCGATCGCCTGTAGCAATTTGCATCAGCGATCGCCCTAAATCAGCACTAAGGCGATCGGGCAGAATATTCAGAATACTTTTACCTTTCCACCCATTTTTTTCTAGATCCTGCTCTTGATCCCACCCCATAATTTTGATCGCCGCAGGATTGGCAAGTACGATCCGCATGTCCGAGTCGAGTAACAATGCGCCATCTGCGATCGTGGATATTAGAGTTTCTAGCTTTGCCTTCTCAGCAGTTAACTCTTCAATATTCTGCTCCTCATATTTTTTCAGGCGTTGCGCCATCTCATTAAAGCTACGAATTAATTCCCCTAATTCACCGCCAAAGGGCAAATCAATACGTTGTTTAAAATTGCCCCTAGCAATATTTTGAACCCCAGCCACCAGCTCTCGCATTGGTCGCGTAATCGTCACTGAGTTTGATGCTGCCCCCAAAATCACCATCGCCCAGATTGATACAAAGACTGCCGTGGTCACATCCAAAGTCAAGCTCGATGATGCAACTGCGGTGGGATTGGGGTTAATGCCGATCGCAACAATCCCCAAAGCTTTGCCATCATGCTGCAAATTTACAAATATGTCAGTAACTTCGCCTTGTGGCGTAATATGCTGCCTTACCAAAGGGCGATCGGGACGCATCATCGGGTCTTCAGGTAGCTGAATACGTCGCCTAATACTTAAGGAATTTTTTACCTCATTAGAATTAAACGGAATCCCGTAAAAAATTTCACCATCGGGATCAGCATAGAGAATATAGCGAATGCTAGAGCTACTGTCGTAAAATTCTTTAGATAGGCGGGTTAATTCGCCTAGATCATTTTTAGCTACTAAAGGGGCCACATTAGCAGCAAGTAATAATCCTAAATCTTTACCAAAGCGCGTATCATTGAGGCGAGCATCGGTCTGAATATCGTTAACAGCCCAAAAGGTGACAGCGCTCATCAGCAAAGAAACTAATAGCGTAATTAGAGCCATTAGCTTGGTTTGCAACGAAAATTCTGTCCACCAACGTCGGGGTGTACTGTAAATTTGAAGCAAAAAGTTCATCTTTTTGTAGACATTTGGCTAGTTTTTGTATGATTTTTCGTTTAAGATGTGCGATCAAAACGCAAGGATGAGGATCTCAATATGGATGAGGCTAGCATTGTAAATGCGATACAGGCAGACCTTCAAAACTATAAGGTAAAAACCCAAATCCGCCGCAAAGAATCTCAGTTGCATGTGCTGATCACCAGAGCAGATGGCGACGATGTTGACTATGTCTCTCTCTATGATATTGTGAAACGCCGTATTGATAAGCTCCCAATCGAGGGCGCGGATAGTTTAGTTGTGTATGGTAGGTTGTCTGGGGCAAAGCATCCCGAATGGCAAAAACAATCAGAAATCAAGCCACCTCTACCATTAATTGAACTCGATCTTGATGATCTAGAAGACTTTGGCAATATCGCAACTATTGAAAATCAGTTATTTCCGACTAACAGCGATGAAACAGAGATTCAGTCAAACAACTCAGAAAACCTTGAATCCGATCTTCCAGACGACTTAAAAAGCTTTAAGAATAGCATCGAAAATGATCTTAAAATAGCCGCTACTCAAACTATGAGTGCAACAGATGAAAACACAATCGCTAATATTGAAATCGGCAATAGTCAGCCTGAAGATTTTGATTTAGACAATCTAGAATTGCCATCATTTAACTTAAATAGTCTCCAGCAAAACACTTTTGAGTTGGAGTCTTTTGATCCAGATCCTTTTGAAGTAAATAACCCAAATTCTAATCAGAGATTACCTTTAGGGAAGAAAAATTCTTGGACAGATACCGATGCTGACTTTAGTTTAGATGATCCAACTGTGGCAGCGAAGCCAATGCCGCTACCGCCACCACCACCTACGGTTAGACGCAACACTAGAAAGAATATCCCTAATGTGGTGACAGAACCTGTGCGAATGAAGCCTGCTTATCCTTGGAATAATAAGTCGTTAATGTTTTCTGGTATTTTTGCCGCTACTGCGATCGCAATCCTAGGGATTTGTGGGTGGTTAGTGTGGAATCGTTCTAACCAAGAACAATATATAGCCAATGCCAGAAACTTCAGCAACCAAGATTTTAGCCTAAAAAAAATTACAAAGCTAGAAACACTAACTGAAAAACGCAATCGTTTGCAAACCATAATTTTGGAGCTAGAAGAAATTCCCGATCAACCAGCATCCTTATATACTGAGGCTCAGTCTGAGTTAACAACTTTGCGTCCAAAACTAGCCGAATTTGATCGCAAAATTAATGTTGAACAAGCAGCCAATAAAAATATTGAGTCTGCTAAGAGTGTCACGATTGAGTCGGCAAAGTTAACCCAAAATCCACCACACAAATCAGTCGTTTGGCGATCTGCCCAAGAAAAGAGACAACAAGCTTTAAAGCTGCTAGAAGATGTGCCTGTGGACTCGATGCTATATGCCGATGCCCAAGAAAGGCTGAAAGCTTACCGTCCAGAGTTAGCTCAAATTAGCAAATGGGTTGAAATCCAACAAAGGGCTGAGTCAGCCGTAAGTAATGTCAATCCTGCGACTTTAAATCAGATTAAACAATTGAAGTCTAAAACACCAGATAAGCAGCCATTTTTGTCTCAATGCCAAACTATTTTGCAGCCAAAAGTTCCTAATGCTGAATCACAGAGAACAGGATTGCCGATCGCAAATTTGACTAGCTATCTATGTGCTTATTTCTGGGATTCTTAGATCAGGCAGGAATAGAGCGATTTGTATTCTATTTCTGCTGTTGTAAAACGCGCAAAACTTTTTGCAAATCAGGATGACACTTTAAATGACTTATTCTCTGCGGATCGTGGATATGGCTGAAAGCGATCGCCCACGCGAACGATTGCTCAGTCAGGGAGTTCGCAGTTTATCCAATGCAGAATTAATCGCGATCTTATTAGGGACAGGGCAGGGAGCAGGAAAACTCTCGGCAGTGGGTTTAGGACATCTGATTTTGCAAACCATTGGCAAAGATCGCACTGGCGATCCAGTTGCCGCCTTGCAAAGCGTATCTCCAGAAGAACTCATGCAAATCGAGGGCGTGGGGCCAGCCAAGGCGACAGCAATCTTGGCTGCGATCGAGTTGGGCAAACGCGCTCTCTATGCCAAACTACCTGATTTAACCGAAGTTACTGAGCCTGCGATCGCAGCAGCAGCACTCAGTCAAGATCTGATGTGGCAGCCTCAGGAACGTCTAGCCGTAGTGATGCTCGACAATAAAAATCGCATTATTGCCCAACGGATTATTACGATCGGCACAGCCACGGAGACCCTTGCCCATCCCCGTGATATTTTTAGAGAAGTTTTAAAAAGTGGGGCAGTGCGACTTATCGTCGCGCACAATCATCCATCAGGAAACACCAATCCTAGTCCAGAGGATCTCACGCTCACGCGCCAACTGCTTGAGGCGGCGCGAATGCTCAGTATTCCTCTTTTAGATCATTTGATTTTAGGAAATGGAACTTTTTCCAGTATTCGCGAACTTTCGACATTGTGGAAAGAAGTTCCCCAAGCAGAATAAAAAAGGAGCGCTTTGCGCTCCTTTTTTATCTGAAGCTAGCGAGGAGTGCCTTGGCGCATCATGCCGCGATTGGCTTGACGCTGTTGTTTCATTTGCTCAAGTTGTTGTTGTTGAGCAGGAGTCAACACCTTTTTCATTTGAGTTTTGGTATCTTCTGCGATCGCCTTCATTTTTTGTTTTTGAGCGTCAGTCAGATTTAGCGACTTACGGACTCCCTTGCGATCGCCAGATTGACGGGCTTGCGCCATAAGTGCGCGTTGTTCGGGTGTGAACACACTTTGGCTGCGGGTTTTTGCACTTTCGCGAATTATCTTCATTTGCGCCTTTTGAGCTTCGGTCAAGTTCAACTGTTTCCAGCCTTCGCCTTGACGTGGCTTCCGTTTTTCGGTGCTATTTTGAGTGCTGCTTTGGGCAGAAACGAGACTTGGAATTGCTACGGCTCCTACAGCGACAGTTACACAAGCGATTGCCAAAAGCTTTTTGATATTACGAAACATTTTATTTTCCCTTTTGTGGAATTTTTGACAGACCGAATTATCTGTACGAGGGTTTTGACAAGCATGACGATCAAAAGGTTCAAATCAAACCCAAATATGATTTGGCGGGCAAAGCCCGCCAAATCATATTT
>CASBRC010000100.1 GCA_949128015.1 Synechococcales cyanobacterium PMM_0003 | reverse complement strand
GAGCCGCCGCCTTATCGGTTGATAGCGCCACTACCCGCTTTACCCCACTATCTAAAGCCGCTTCAATGACATTCTCTGAACCCAAGACATTGGTACGGATAAACTCGATTGGATTGTATTCTGCAGCAGGTACCTGCTTAAGGGCTGCGGCATGCACCACAATATCAATACCTTCACAGGCACGAGTTAACCGTCGCACATCACGGATATCGCCAATAAAATAGCGCAATCCTGAATATTTTTTGTCTGAAAACTGCTGCGCCATTTCAAACTGTTTCAATTCATCTCGCGAATAAATCACTAATCGATGAATATTAGGAAAGCTTTTTAAGATCAGTTCAACAAACTTTTTACCAAATGATCCAGTACCGCCCGTAACTAAAATTGAGCTTTTTTCATTAATTTGCATATGGATTATTACTTTTGAAAGCCAGACTCCTATAGTTTCACAAATAGTTGCCCATTAAAAGTCTAACCTACACGCTCAAGCGTTAAGATATTGGTTGGTTCGTAGATGCGGTTTCGGGGTATCCCAAATCAATGGCTGTTAAACTTGCGCTGGATGATAAACAAGAAATACTTCGCCTCTATCGTCAGTCCGATGCGACGACGACTCAGTTGGCGAAACAGTTTGGCATTAGTACGAGTACAGTCTTGCGACTGCTACAAGAGCTAATTCCTACTGAAGAGTATCGAATATTGGTAGGTCAAAAAAAGGCTGATGGCAAAAGAGGATCGCGGGTAAATTACGATATTGGTGGCTTTCAGGTGAATCAGCTTGCATTGATTCCTGATGATTTGCCTCTAGCTCTCGATGATAGTAACCAAAATTTTGACCAAGGTGATGAAACGGCGATCGCAATGGATGACATAGATGAACCGCTAAATATGAGTGACGTTGACCTCGATGACGAGGAACTAGACGAGGATGATGAAGATGATTTGGTCGATGAGGATAATCTCGATCTTGATCTTGATGAAGATGAGCTAGACGATGAGGATGGTGACGACTCTGGCTTGCCTATGTTTGAAGAGCTGCGTGGTAGTCATAGCATTAGCGATCGCCTTGAAATCTTGCCCCTAGATCGGGCTGATTTGCCATCAATTTGTTATATCGTTGTTGATCGCATTGCCGAGATTATTACCCGTCCTCTCAAGGATTTTAAAGATCTTGGTGCAATTCCACCTGAGGAGTCTCTGTCAAAGACAATTCCAATTTTTGACAATCATCGTGTGGCAAGGCGATTTTCGCATCACAATCAACGTGTGATTAAGTTTCCTAGCGATTTGATCCAGATTACGCGTCCTAAACTTGTCCAAAAGGGCATCACCCGCATTTTGTTTAGTGGACAAGTATATACACTTAACTAGATTTATATTTCCGCCTTTGGCGGAAATATAAATACCTTCTCAGCCAAGAATTGTTGGTGAGGCGCGAAGCGCCTCACCAACAATTCTTGGCTGAGAAGAGAGTATATTAGAAATTTTTATATAAAAACATTGTGTTAACGCTTTCTCCTGCAAGGCAGAAATTTTGGCAAATTGCCCATACTCCCGATCGTGACATGTCTATTGACCATTTGCTCGAAGGAGCTTTAGCGATCGCATGGGAAGAATATCCGCGGATGGATCTGGGGCATTATCGAGAAATTTTCGATCGCATGGTTGATGATTTGCAACCACGGCTTGCCAAGATTCACTATCCGCTTAAGGTGGTGCAGGAAATTAATCGATATTTATTTGGTGATCAAGGTTTTTCTGGAAACGATCGCGATTATTACGATCCATGTAATAGCTTCATCACGGATGTGCTGGAGAGACGCTTGGGCATTCCCCTAACCCTATCGATAGTCTATATGGTGCTTGGCAATCGCCTTGGCTTCCCGATGGATGGAGTTAGTTTCCCAGCCCATTTTATTATTCGCCCACAGCATCCCGATCTGGATATTTTCATTGATCCCTATAATAAGGGCGAGATTCTATTTCCCCAAGACTGTGCGGCGAAGTTGACGCAGTTATATGGCTATGACATACCGCTTCAGCCCGAATATCTTGAACCTGTGAGTATTCGCCGTATCTTAGATCGCTTACTTAATAATCTCAAGCTGATCTATCTACGCCGCCGTGAGCCTGATAAAGCTTTGGCGGCGATCGAGCGCTCGCTAATGCTCAATCCTGATGTGCCGACTCAATGTCGCGATCGCGGTTTGATTTGTTATCAGCTAGAGCGCTATACCGAAGCAAGGATCGATCTGGAAAACTATTTGCAAAGTGTGCCTTATGCCGAGGATAGTCGGATTATTTTGCAGTTAATTACCGAAATAAAGAACCTCAATTAATAGTTAAAAGTGTTGTCCAGCAACACTTTTAACTATTAATTGAGAATAAACAAAACCCAGATTTTTTGTAAAATCCCCGCTTTGCGGGGATTTTACAAAAAATCTGGGTTTTGTTTGAGCGCAGAGCGCTGCTAACTCAAATTGATGGATTTGAGTGCGGCTAATTTATTTTTGTTTTGCCAACCTGCATACGCACTATAAATACAGCGATCGCAAATGCTTACAAATACATGCGTAATCTGTAATGAATTTGTCCATGTCCAGAGCTTTAGATCATCTGGGTAGGTTTGGAAAATCTTTGCTTTGTCAAAATTTTGGTTGCTGATCTCAGTTAAATCTAGCGATCGCAGTTTAGAAATTAACTGTGAGGCGGTATCAGTTTGGATTGGTGCGATCGCAGGGCTTTCCCAAAATTGCTTCACGGCTGCCGCGACTTGAGGGTGATTTTTGAGCGTGTCATGGTACAAGCCATCTAAACGCACAAAATTAGCATAGGCAAATTGCGAACAGCCAACAGGAACAGTGCCATCGGTATTATTGCCAATATCGCTGAAGATCGAAATTGTAGGAATTTTTGATGCGATCGCTTCCGCAATAGCGCGACGATTAGTGCCTAGATCGCGAGCCATCAAAGAAAATCGACCAAATGGATCGAATAATCTGCCTAAATCGGAGCCACCAACGGGTGAAGCAGCTAAGGCGAGACTATGTACTTTAGGTAGCCATTCAGGATGACGGTTTAAAACTTCGAGCCAGATTAGCCCACCCATCGAATGCGCCACAATTCGCAATGGTAATTGAGGATATTTTGCGATCGCATCGGCGGCGATTTTTTCGACTTTAGCAATTAATGGGGCGATCTCTAACCAAGTATTGATCCAGCCTAGATCGGGGACATAGATAATCGTGTTTGATTTGGCTAGCGATCGGGCTAAGTAACCAATGCCTTTAGCCGTATCTGCCCAACCGTGCTGGGCAAATAATATGAAGGGCTGATCTTCTTTTGGTTCTGACTCGTTGGACATTTTTTAAAAATTATCGCCTAATTCTTACGCCTCGATACATAACTACTTCTCCCTCGTCTGAGTTTTGGTTATTTTTCGAGTTGTTTTTAGTTTCTGATCTTGAACCTGTTTTGATCGGTTCAACATTTTGTAAAACGGTTACCTCACTCTCTCGATCTGGAGTAGCTCTAGAGCTAGCTCCCAAACTTTGAGCAATTTTTTCCAACGGTTGGGAGATCAATGAGCAACCAATTAGGGCGGTGACTCTGGCTACTTCAGCCATTAAATTCTCAGGAGATAAACGAGGTAATATATCGGCGGCTCCACGTCTCAACGCCCAACTATGTTCAATATCTTTGATGCGCTCTTGTCTGGGATTAAATAAGACAACTTTAGTATGAGCATGTTGCTTAGTTAGCCATTGACAAACCGAAGATGACTGCAATGTTTCCGAACTGGGACTTTTGATCGCCATATCCATGATTAATAGGTCAGGCAGCTTTTTGCGATCGCATTTTTCTAAGTACTGCACCAAATCTAAGGATATATTTTCCCAAATTACATCTAACTGCTGAGTTGCCAAAGCTGTCTGCCACAATTCTCCTTGCGCCTTATCGGTATGCATCATTAAAACAGCTTTTTTTGGTTCAGCCATTGCCTTATCGGTTTCCCCCATCAAGATGAGTTGTGGAATTTAATTTTTGCTTAATGTAAACTTAACTGATCCTATAAATATGTTTTGTACTGTAATTAACCAAACTAAATAACCCAAACCCAAAAAGCTATGGCGCACGCGCAGCGTGCGCCATAGCTTTTTGGGTTTGGGTTATTTAGTTTGGTTAAT
>CASBRC010000099.1 GCA_949128015.1 Synechococcales cyanobacterium PMM_0003 | reverse complement strand
CTTTGTAATTTGGGCTTGTATACGCCGCCATAGGGATCGACATAGAGCAGGCTCTGCATCAGCATCACGGTGAAGGCGTACCAATCGGAACTGGGATTATGGGGATTGTTGAGAATTGGCTGATTAGCATTGCGATCGCAAAGTATCGGATCGACAAATCTGGCGGTAAACACCTGACAGGGAAACTGTCCAAACTGGAAAGAATCCGCATCAATAAGATTAACTTGATTGTGATAAACCAACAAATTCAAATCATTGAAGTCGCCAATTGTTACATTCACCTCATGGATTTTGCTAACTGTCTCACGGAGATCGCGAAAGATATCAGTTACAAACTGCTGCGAGATGCCATTAGTATTACGAAAATTGCGATCGCTATATTTTAATAATGGAATTGTGTTTTGCAAAAATGGCATTGTATAGCCAAGAATTGCTCCTTGCTTGTCGGTTGCAAGAGTTTCAGGCTTAATTACTCTTACTGGCAGATTTTGAGGGAATTGAGGTAATTTTTGCTGATGTAACGCTAGTCTTGCTTTTGCGGCTTGTTGCTCTTGGGGCAGCAATTGATAATCAGGATGATCGGCTTGTTTGAATAGTTTGAGAACCTTACCATTCTTGAGATCATAGATATCTGCTTCACCGCCCTTACCGATCACAGCTTTTGGATTAAGTTTGATCCGCTTCTGATTAAGATAGACTTCCATAACTACACCCCTATACTAATTATATCGAGATATCGAGATTTTGAATGTAGGGGCAATTCATGAATTGCCCCTACATTTTGAACGCGCCTAACATAATCCATACTTCTCTCTAAATTCTTCAACAACTTCAAGCATTGTTGGCGGAAGATAATCTAGTGCCTTTTTCGCAATATTTTTGGGTACACCACCATAAAAAGCTTCGGCAATACCGCCAGTAATGCAGGTCAGCGTATCACTATCACCACCTAAAGAAATTGCATTGCGAATTGCATCTTCAAAGCTGGTTGATTCCAAAAAAGCAATAATCGCTTCAGGAACAGTTTCTTGACAGGATTCATTAAACTTATAAATTGGACGAATCTCATCTAAAGTTCTATTCAAATCATAGCCAAAAGAGTTAACAATCTGCTCCTTAATCTGTTCCTTACTCTTCTTCTTGCGTGCAAGTAAGATCGCTACAGCCGTTGCTTGCGCTCCCTTAATTCCTTCTGGATGATTATGGGTGACTTCTGCCGATTTTTTAGCCTCGGCTAGAACTAATGGCAATGTATTGAAAGCAAATCCGACAGCACTAACTCGCATCGCCGAACCATTGCCCCAGCTATTGTATGGCTCCATGCTTTCAGATTCAATCCAACCCGCAAACCGACCACCATAACCGCCCTTAACCGTTGAATTCTCACGAGCGTATTGTTTGATGTATTGAGCATAATCGCCCTCACCCATGATGCAATCAGCGATCGCCACAGTCAGCACTGTATCATCGGTAAACTCACATCCATCACCAAAAAGAGGGAACTCTTTCGAGCGATGATTATTAAATTCATAAATCGAACCAACGATATCGCCAACAATTGAACCTAACATAATCATTTCCTCTAAAAATTAAATTTGTTATCCATTCCCTCAGTAGTGGCAATTCATGAATTCCCCTCAGTAGTGGCAATTCATGAATTGCCACTACTGAGAAATTCTTCTTATTACGATCAAAGTCGTATCATCCGATAAAATGCCCGATCGCTTAACTAATTCTCGTTTAGTCCAATCAGGTTTTATTTCCTCCCGATTTAGCATTGATAACTTACGCCTTATTGCATCAGGATTTTTGAAATACTTATCTTCTTGCCAAAATTGAGAAACATCCTCAACTGCAATCAAATCATCAATTCCATCAGTGGCAATGAGAATTGATTCTACTTCAGATGTAGCTAAGCGATCGCAAATCTCAAAACTAACAGCATCGGGACGATATAAGCCATAGGCAAGATAGGGCGGCGCATTATCAGGATAAGCAGGAATTTGCGTAAGTTTGCCATTAACCGCGATCGCACCATCTCCCATAGAGAAAGTCACGGTTTCGCTAGCAGTAATTACTGCGCCGACAATTGTAAATAATAGATAATCATTCACAAATTCCATTACCGATTCTTGAGCGTCATTGGCGATCGCAACAATATCGATTAACTTCTGGAATAAGTTGGTTTTCAGGATGTCCCAAAAATTAGGATTAGATATCGCCATACCTTGATCAAGCAAATCTGCGATCGCATCGGTCACGATCTTTGCCCCAAGCTGAGCGCCAACTTCGCTATATTTGCCACTACCGCAACCGTCACACACTACAGCCACAACAAATTGCGATCGCAGTACAACCCGATAAGCATCCTGATTATTTTTGCCAGTAGCAACATGGTTCCGCCCAATAATCGAACCCATCGCATATTCAAACTGAATCGACAAATCAGGGATTGTGAGATCAGGACTTGCTAGATCAAGAATTTGCGGCGATCGTTCATTTGGGAATTCAACTTGTCCTTGCATGACGGTATAGTGTATAAACTACACAAACTACTATAGTGTCATTTTTACACTATGTCAACTATCTCGTTCAAACTTTCTGCGAAGTAGAAAGTTTGAACATATAAAAAGCTATGCCCCACACTTACGAATACCCTCGACCTGCCCTCACCGTTGACTGCATCGTATTTGGACTTGATGCACAGCAAGAACTCAAAGTCATGCTCATTCAGCGTAATATTCCGCCATTTCAAGGACAATGGGCGATCCCAGGTGGATTTGTACGGATCGATGAAACCCTCGAAGTGGCGGCTTTGCGTGAACTTCAAGAAGAAACTGGAATCCATGATGTCTATTTAGAACAGCTTTATACCTTTGGTGATTTGGGGCGTGATCCTCGCGATCGCACTGTCACCGTTGCTTATTACGCTCTCATTAATCTGGTTGAGCAAGAAATTCAAGCTGCCACCGATGCCTGTGAGGCTGAATGGTTTGCACTGTCCAATATTCCAGAGCTAGCTTTTGACCATCAGCAGATCTTGCAAACTGCGATCGCAAGATTGCGCGGCAAAATTCGATATGAACCCATTGGCTTTGAGCTATTACCGCAAAATTTCACCCTGTCACAACTCCAAAAACTTTATGAAACAGTATTAAACCGACCTTTAGATAAGCGCAATTTTCGCAAAAAAATTCTCGGTATGGACTTGCTCGTTGATACAGGAGAGGTCGAATCCAATGTTGCTCATCGTGCGGCAAAGCTTTATAAATTTGACGAGACTAGATACTTACAACTAAAGCAAAATGGATTTAATTTTGAAATCTGAAACCCTAATTTTTGATTAAGAGTGTTGCTTTGCAACACTCTTAATCAAAAATTAGGGTTTACGTTAGTGCAAAGCACTGTAAAAATGCGATCGCTAATTTGGCGATCATAAACTGAGTATTAAAGTTAGGATGTATAAGTACAGCAAGTAGTAAATCAAACTAATCAATAGATTTACTAGTCGTATCCCGATCCCACCTCTGAGCCAAACTTTATGTATAAAAAGGAATTTAAGATTCCAAGTCAATATACAAATAATTTTTATGATGGCTCAATCTATGATCTTGTTTTTTTAGACTTAGAATGGTGTCGCGATTTTCATAAAGATGGACTGGTACAAAAAATATTTGGTTACACTCTTACTCGCATTTTAGAAGGTAGTAACGAACAGTACATAAAAATTCAATTTATTGAATCAAGTACGCAAGAAAAGAAGATAATTCAAGATATTTTAAATGACTTACATAGCTTACAGGGTAAATATTTTGTTGGTTACGGACTATCAACTAGCGATATGTTTTGCTTACGTCAAAGAATTGAAGCTCTAGACTTTATCCCCAAAGTTGAAAGTATTAAAATTCTTGATTTACAAACCACAAGTCAGCGCACAGATCTAAATCAAGGCTTGAACAATCTATTTGCCTATTTAGGGATTCCAATTTATAAAAAAATTAAGGGATATTACGTTTTTCGGAATGGCAGTAAAGTTCTACGCAAGGAAAGAGGATATGAAACAATTCTTAATGAAATCTATGAATACTGTTTAGAAGATGCCGAGAACTATTTTCATATTATTAGCAATTGGCAAACTCAATTTCCCTTAGTCGAATGCCATAAACACCAAATAATCAACCTAAAAATCGATCCACGATCAGAGCAGCGGATCAGGTCGCGACGTGGCGCTGCCTTACAAAGACCTTCTAATTAAAAGCCTAGAAAAGCTGTGGCGCACGCGCAGCGTGCGCCACAGCTTTTCTAGGCTTTTAATTAGCATAAAGCTCCCTAG
>CASBRC010000098.1 GCA_949128015.1 Synechococcales cyanobacterium PMM_0003 | reverse complement strand
GAATAAGTCTTTGGTATTGTCTAGCTTTTGATTAAGTCCAAGTTTTTCTAAGTCGCTGGCGATCGCAGCAAGCGATAAGCCCCCTAAGTTACTAGAAGAGCCTTTAATAGTGTGAGAAATAATGGCAATTTCATGATAGTTATTTTCTGCGATCGCAATTTCGAGCTTTTCTAAACTTTTGGAAGTAAATTCAAAAAATGTCTGTAAAAGTTCGTTCTTAAATTCTTCGTCGCCTTCGACAATTTCTTCGAGATATTTCCAATCAATTAATGGCAAAGATTCGTAAGTATTAGGAGCTTTTTCTGGCAAGCTAGGATTAGCTTCAATTTCCGCAGAAGCAGTTTCTTTTTGGGCAAAGATTTTTATTTCCCATTCTGCTAATTTCCGAGCAAGATCTTCTTTGCGGATCGGCTTACTAAGATAATCATCCATGCCGCAAGCAATACAGCGATCGCGATCTTCCTTCATCGCATTAGCGGTCATCGCCACGATCGTAATTTTTGACTTTGCTGAATCTAGCTGACGAATGGCAGTAGTTGCTTCATATCCATCCATTTCTGGCATTTGGCAATCCATTAAGATAATGTCATAGTGAATGCGTTCCAGTAAATTAAGAACTTCTCTCCCATTTCCTGCGACATCTGCATCATAGCCAAAACTTCGTAACTGATGCAGAGCCACTTTTTGATTGATCGGGCTATCTTCAGCAATCAGGATTTTGAGTTTAGAAGTCTTTTTAGTTGTAGTATCAAAATTCTTGGAGAGATCTAGAGGAGTAGCTTCCCGCTTATCATCTAGAGACACTACTTCCATCAAGACATCAAGTAAACGTGATTGTTTAACTGGCTTGACAAGATAAAACTCAAATCCTAGTTCTTTTACTCTGCTGATGCCACCTTGTTGATTGAGCGATGTCAGCATGACTAACTTGATATCTTTTAGATTTGGGTCGGCTTTGATCTGTGTGCCTAACATTTCGCCATCAAGATCAGGCATTTGCATATCGAGAATTGCTAACTCGTAGCGATCGTCTTCTGCCGCCGCCGCTCTTAAGATTGCGATCGCATCGGATGAACGTTGCACCGCATCGACACGCATCTGCCAAGCCGTCAGTTGATAAGTCAAGATTTTGCAATTGGTCTCGTTATCATCGACCACTAAGACTCGAATATCTTTGAGGTCAATTTCTCGTCGGGGTTGTAGCTCTGCGATCGCACTTTCAGCTTGCTTTGCAAATGGAATCCTAAACCAAAATTGCGAGCCTTTTCCTTCTTCACTATCAATGCCAATTTCACCACCCATGAGATCGACAATTTGTTTGCAAATGGCAAGCCCTAGACCTGTTCCACCATATTTGCGTGTGGTCGAAGCGTCAACTTGAGTAAAAGGCTGAAACAGCTTCTTCTGGGCGATGGGAGATATGCCAATACCTGTATCAATGATTCTAAACTCGATAGTTGCGTTAGACTCAGTTTCGGCTTTGAGGGATACTTTGACGATAACTTCGCCTTTTGAAGTAAATTTAATCGCATTGCTAACTAGATTGGTTAGCACCTGCCTGAGGCGCGAAACATCGCCGCATAGATAAAGAGGCACATTTTGATAAATTAGTGACGCAAGTTCTAGCCCTTTTGACTGGGCAAGCATCGCCAGCAAATCGGTTACTTCCTCAACACAAATATTCAGATCAAAGCTAATCTCTTCCAATTCCATTTCATTAGCTTCAAGCTTGGAGAAATCAAGAATCTCGTTGATTAAGGTCAGCAGATTTTCACCGCTAATCCTCACGGTCTCTACAAAATCTCTCTGTAGTGTTGATAGCTCAGTATCTGCAAGCAAGCCTGTCATACCAATTACGGCATTCATCGGCGTGCGAATCTCATGGCTCATAGTTGCCAGAAAAGAGCTTTTCATCTTTGTGGCTATTTCTGCTTGATGACGAGCTTCTTCTAATTCGATATTCTGTTGGTGGAGTTGTTCGCGGCGTAATGTTTCTTGTTCTAATAAAGTGGCTTGGTAGAGTGCAAGCCCGACTTGATTGCCAAGATCGGTCAAAAGGTCAACTTCAAAACTACGCCAATGTCTTGGCGCACTACATTGATGAACAATTATCAATCCCCATAGGCGATCGCTTTCAAGAATTGGCACGACTAAATTAGCCTGTACTTGAAACTTCGCCATTAATTGTTTATAACAATTAGGCATATCTGAATTGGGAATATCATCATTGACGACCCTTCGACCTTGGCGATAGTTGTCCCATAGCCCATGACGGAAACAGTCATCTTTAACATCAGTTCCCATTGAAGCAATCCAAGGTAGTTCTACTGATTCCACAACGACAGTGCCTTCCCATTCGCCATTAAAGCGATATACAACTACGCGATCGGCTTTGAGAAATTCTCGCACTTCATCAACAGTTGTATTTAGGATTTCATTAATATTCAACGATTGTCGAATTCGCAGAGTTATCTTTGAAAAGACCAGCGATCGCCAATTTTGTAAACGGACTTCTTCTTCGGCTTGTTTGCGATCGCTAATATCAAGCCCAGTTCCAATTATAAATTCAACTTCATGCTCAGCATTAAATAACTTTGTCGTTGACCATTCAATCAGACGGCGATCGCCATTCTTCGTATTTAAATAAATTTCAGTAGAAACTGAAGGATTTGGGCTTAAAGGTTGAGTGGAGGTCTCAAACGTTAGTTTTTTGTTTTTTGGACTCTGAAAAACCTGCTCAAAGCTCTGATTTAGTACTTCTTCAAAGTAATAACCTGTCACGCGCTCACATTCACGGTTAAATCGAATGATTTTACCTTCTGGATCTAGCACAATCACTAATGCACTGACAGTATCGAGAACTGTAGATATGAAGTCTCTTTCTTGCTTGAGGCTATTTTCTAATCGACGACTTGTGGTGATTTCATTATAGACAGCATAAAATAGTAGGCAAAGTACCCCTAAAGTCAAGAATAAAGTAAGGAAGGCAATATTGAGAGCATTAGCAGTTGAAACTTGCTTTTTTTGTAGCCATCTTGATAAATCATCTTTAGCAACATCGACCCTTCCTTTAATCTCAATCGCGGTGAAATTTTCAGCTTCCCAAATACCTTTTTCTAAGATTAATTTTTGCGTAGCTTTTAGACCAGCGGATTGGTATAAATCTACGATTTCACGAGATTCCTTCAGCCCTTTGCGAATATATTGCGATAGAAGAGTGATTATTACTTGGTAATTGTTTTGGCTTTGTTGATTATAAGATTTGAATAGTTGATCTGCATCATCCCTCCGCATCAGTTGTTGAAGTTTATAAAGATCAACTTCCAATCTTGCCACCGAAATAGCATACATTTCTATACTTTCAGGGCTGTCTAAAAGCATATATTCTCTTACTGAGATTTTCATGTCACGGATGTGACTAAGTGGCAGACTAATCTTTTCTAGTTCATCTTGGCGTTGTAGAAATACAATATTAGCCTCTTGCAATTCACGAAGATTGGTATAGGAAAACACGCCTATACCAATAACCATTGAAGCCACAAGTCCTGACCAAAATGCGATCTTCTTAAGAAAGTTACCCTTTGATGGTTTAGTAGTTTTGGTTATGGATAGACGACTAATTTCTGTTAAGCTGCGTCGAGTTTCGATTAAATATGCAGTTTGGTTAGCTAATGATTTGAGCGCGAGTATCTGCTCCTTGCTCAATTCTCTTGGTCGTCGATCAATGACACAAAGGGTTCCCAGTGGATATCCTTCTACAGTTTTAATTGGGATTCCTGCATAAAAGCGAATGTTAGGTGGATCAGTCACCAATGGATTGTCAACAAATCTCTCATCTTGAAGGGTGTCAGGGATTATAAAAATTCCATCTTGTAGAATTGCATGAGTACAAAAAGCGATGTTTCTTGGTGTTTCTGTTGCAATGAGACCGACTTTTGACTTAAACCACTGGCGATCCTTGTCGAGCAAACTGACTAAGGCGATTGGCGTTTGACAAATATGGGCAGCCAATTGCGTGATATCGTCAAAGCCTTGCTCTGGCTCGGTATCTAAAATGTTGCACTGATATAGAGCCTCAACTCTTTCCAGTTCAGAGGGTGGTTCTTGTGCATGAATCATATGAACTACAAACTAATACTAAGTATCAACTTCAAGGTGTTGCCCAACCAAATCAGAGCAACCAAACCACCGAATAGAGCTAAAGGCCCAATCGCTAAGGTTTTCCAGATTTTAATCCCCAACGCCACCGATGCGCCCCATACTTGCCATACAACAAACCAGATCATCACCGCAATCGCCGCAAAAACACGAAATTGTGGTGGTAAGCTCAGGGCAGGAGCCATAAACAACCAAGGTAAACTAGCGAAGCCTGTCAACGTTAGTAACTTCAGTATAGCGACATCCCTTTGAAAAACGTTAGCTAACTGCTTGAGCAGAAAAGTGAAAAATATCCAGCCAATCGTGCCACTAATCACTGACCAGACAATGCTAGAAATTGAAAATTGATCGAGGCGTAAGGTTTCTAGAATATTTACTAAAACAATCACGGCAAACGCTTGCACAAACGTGGGATTAGCCTTGAGTAGTTCAAAGGTCACTTGCGGCAAAAATAATGTCCCATATAAGCGATCTAGAAACGTTCCCAGATTTTGTGGCATTTGGGGAGGCGTGTTATTTTCTGGGATGCTATCTATTGCGATCGCATTTTGATCGGCATTCAGATCAGCAGAATTTGGCTCAGTGGGATTCATAAAAAGCTAGTGATAAAGTTGATTAAGTCTAAATTTGCCGTGATTTTGTCTTAATGTAATATTAATTGCTAACTGAACTCTAACATGATTGAACTCGATACTACTCAAACTCATCACCGCCTAAATATTGATGCAAGCCAATTGTCACAGGGCTTACGCGGAAAGATCACAATCCCTGGAGACAAGTCGATTTCGCATCGAGCCTTGATGCTTGGTTCGCTCGCAGAAGGCGAAACCACGATCAGAGGTTTATTACTAGGTGAAGATCCGCGTAGTACAGCAGCTTGCTTTACCGCGATGGGGGCAGAGATCTCTGAACTTAACTCGGAATTAGTGACGGTGAGAGGCATCGGGCTGGGAAATCTGAAAGAGCCTCTAGATGTCTTAAATGCTGGTAATTCGGGGACAACTTTGCGCTTGATGTTGGGGATTTTGGCAAGTCATCCCGATCGCTTTTTTACGGTCACAGGTGATAGCTCGTTGCGATCGCGTCCTATGTCTCGTGTGGTTAACCCTTTGCGCCAAATGGGCGCGAATATCTGGGGACGAGAAAATGGAGCCAGAGCGCCCCTTGCAATTTCGGGGCAGAACCTCAAAGCAATTCACTATCAATCACCCGTAGCTTCAGCTCAAGTTAAGTCCTGCATTATGCTAGCGGGATTAATGATCGATGGTGAAACAATTATCACTGAGCCAGAGCGATCGCGTGATCATAGCGAAAGAATGCTATCTGCCTTTGGTGCAAAAATCACTGTTGATATTGCCACCAATACAGTCTCGGTGAAAGGCGGCGCGAAACTAGTTGGTCAAGAAGTTACCGTACCTGGAGATATCAGTTCGGCAGCTTTTTGGTTAGTGGCGGCTTCCATTGTTCCCAATTCCGATTTAGTAATTGAGAACGTCGGTATTAATCCCACTCGTACAGGTATTCTGGAAGTTCTTGCGGAAATGGGGGCAGATATTACCTATGAAAATCAGCGCGAAGTTACAGGCGAACCCGTTGCTGATTTGCGAGTGCGTTCTGCCAATCTTAAGGCTTGTAAGATCGGTGGCGCAGTTATTCCTCGGCTAATTGATGAAATTCCAATTTTAGCGATCGCAGCTACTTGTGCAGAAGGCACAACCATCATCGAAGATGCAGAAGAGTTGCGTGTCAAAGAAAGCGATCGCATTGTGGCAATGGTCAATGAAATGACTAAAATGGGCGCAAATGTGACTGAGCTTCCCGATGGCATGGCGATCGTTGGTGGCAAGGCGCTAACAGGTGCTGAAGTAGAGAGCTATGACGATCATCGGATCGCGATGAGTCTTGCGATCGCAGCGCTAGTTGCTAAAGGAAAAACTTCCATCAACCGTGCTGAGTCGGCGGCTATTTCATACCCATCATTTATTCCCACCTTACAAGGTTTGTACACCAAATAAGATAGAGAATGGCGCAAAGTGCCATTCTCTATCTAAACACCGCGTAGAGAAAATTATGACTGCGATCGCAATTGACTTTGGAAGTAGCAACACTGTAATTGCCCGATGGAACATTGCCACAAATCAGCCTGAAACCTTGAATTTTGAGAATCTTAATCGTCCTACACCTTTAAATTGTCTTGTGCCTTCGTTGTTATATGTCCAGAATGCCGAAACGGAGATAGTCGAAATTGGTCAGCGCGTTATTGATCTAGGCAAAGATCGCACCCAACCGAGATTATTTAATCAAATCAAGCGACGGTTAGTAGCCAATGTGAATTATGTTCCTAAGCTTGATGGCATCAAAGTTACGCCTGAATGGTTAGGCAATCAGTTTTTACGGGAACTATCCAAGGAACTGCGATCGCAACAGATATTTCCCTCGGAAATAATCTTGACTGCACCAGTGCAAGCTTATGAAAAATATTTGCGTTGGCTAGAGGAATGCAGTGCTGAGATATTCGCACCAAATTTACCGACCTTACAAGTACCGAATATTAGGATTCTTGATGAACCTACAGCCGCAGCTTTAGGCTATGAGGCAATTTCCCCTAGTGCATTGGTACTTGTGATCGATTTTGGTGGTGGAACATTAGATTTGTCATTGGTGCGATTGCCTAAGAGTGAGAATGTTGCGAAATGGGGAGAGCAAATCGGCGTAAACCGCAGTGAATGGACAGAATATAAAGCGGATGCGATCGCAAAAACAGGATATACAATTGGCGGTGAAGATATCGATCAATGGTTAGTTCAAGATTATTTAGAAAGTCGTGAAGACAAACCTGAAGAAAGCAAGCTAAATAATCTAAGTATTCTTAAGTTTTTAATGGAACGGATTAAAATCAGACTTTCGGAAATGGAAACCGTATCAGAAAGTTTTTTTGATATAACTACGCAATCCGCAACCGAGATTACTTATACTCGCCAAAGATTTGAGCAATTATTAGATCGCAAAGGATTTTATCGAGTTCTCCAATCAGCGATTGATGAATTAATCAATCGTTCTTTTAATAAAGGAATTCTTAAAGGTGATATTAAAACTATTCTCTTAGTTGGCGGTTGTACGCTGATTCCATCAGTACGTTTTTTTGTTGAGAACTATTTTAAAATGGGGAAGGTTTATAGTCATAAACCCTTTGAAGCGATCGCCCATGGTGCATTAATGCTCAGTCGAGGTGTTAGCCTTCAAGATTATCTCTTCCATTCCTATGCAATTCGTTATTGGGATCGCACTGCGGAGCAATGGAAATATCAACCTCTATTTCGGCGTGGTCAAGTCTATCCCACTCGTCGCCCTGTCGAGCTAGTACTCAGAGCGACTCAACCTCATCAGCCCGAAATTGCGCTGACAATTGGTGAACTCGAAAGTCGCCCAACTGGTGCAGCCGAGGTAAGCTTTGACGGCGATCGCATTGTTATGCAGTTTGGGCAAAAAGTGCAAGAAACTTTTCAACCGTTACAAGCTGATGCGAATGGTGAAGGGATGCCACAGGCGATCGCCAAGCTCGATCCCCTCGGTCAGCCAGATTGCGATCGGCTCAAGGTTTTATTTAGCATTAGCGAAAAGCGCGAGTTACTAATAACTGCGATCGATTTAGTGAACCAACGCCAATTATTAAATGATTATCCTGTGGCAAGATTACGCTAACCCAAAAAATAAGGTTGCGCCGCAACCTTATTTTTTGGGATTATTTTAAAGCGCTAGCTCTAATAAAAAGCCTACTCGACTGTCATAAATTAGGGGCGATCGCCGCCATTCGATTTTTGTGCCTAAGCGTAAATTATTGGTAATTGCGTAGCTAGATGAAAGCGAAGTCTTACTCATTTCCAGATTTCCCGTGGGAGAAGTAAAAGTATGGCTCAACCGCAAATCTGAACTATGGGGTGATAAAACTAAAATTCCTTGCAATCCCACATCTAATCCTGAAATTTGTGGGCGATCTAGTTGATTAAATTGACTGTATCCGATAATTGGAGAAATATTCCAATAAGAACCCAATGGCAAAACATAGTAACGAAGATTTGCCTGAATCTCACTTTCTCGACCGCTAAACTCAGTCTGATAACTGCCGCTCACCGTCAAAGGCGATCGCCCCACAAACAGATCTTCAACTCCAGCCTCAACCCCAAGCGAATGATTGCGCGATGTAAGCCCCAGCCTCAACTTTGTATTAAAACTAGGCATATTGTAAATATCGTCTAAAAGATCGGGTGGACTCTCTAGCCAACGTTGCAATACTGGACTACTCTCGATTACTTGGCGATCAATTTCTAGATCATTAGCACGCTGAGACATTTTGGCATCGCCATAGGCGGCGTTGCTAATACTCAAGTAGGAAATTGCCACAATTGCGATCGCCAAAATTTTGGTCATATATTTTAAGAACTTTTGGCAAAAGTTAAATTTTTAAAGATGCATACATAATTATGCATGGATATTCTGGTATTTAGTCTCTAGATCTATCCGCTAAAATACCTTTTAAAGACAACGGACGGGAAAAAGATGTTTAGATCAGTTTGTTCTGCTCGTTGGATTTTGCTAAGCATTTATATGAGTATGGCAGCTATTCCGACAAGTTGGGCTTTAGAAAAGTCTGTTGATCGCCAAGGGATAGACGCACGTACTCTGCAAAAAGCACCTTACAACCTTACTGGCAAGGATATATTTATTGGGCAAGTCGAGCTAAGCCGTCCCAGTCGATTTGCTGTAGATAAAATTTTTAATAAACTCTTGCAACTCGATCGAGCGATTGTAAAGCCCTACGAAGTCTTTTTTCGTGATGGTAAAGCTGTACCTAACCGCAATGTCGATGATCATTCTGCCCAAGTTGCCGCAGTAATCATTAGCCAACATAAAGTTCGCCGTGGTGTTGCCCCAGATGCAAAACTTCTATCTTCGGCATATTCCCAACGCCGTCAAGATGGGCAGCCTGAAGCATGCATTGCCGCCCAATATATTGCTCGACAATACAACAGCACAGTTCGAGCTATTAATTTCAGCTTTGGTGAACTCCTTCGCGAAGACCCACGCCCTAATGCTCAGATGGATGGCGGTGCTTTACTAACTCTATGCGTTGATTGGATCGCCTCTACTCATAATACTGTGCCAATCGTTGCTGGTAACCAAGGTAAAGGCGGTATTCCCATCCCTACCGACTTATATAACGGCTTTACGGTCGGATTTACCCGTGAGGTTGATGGTATTTATCGTCAACTCGAACGCGGTAACCTGATCGATGAGCCATACCTCGATCGCAATAACAATGGCAAATACGATCAAGGTGAATCCTTCAGCGATCTAAATAAGGACGGTAAATGGACAGCAGGTGTGGAAAGCCCGATCGATGGTAGGCGATCGCTTGCTTTGCTTTCTCCTGGTAATAATCTCAAGCTTCCCACCCTGCAAAGCAAATTCAAAAATGCTAATGGCTCTAGTTTTGCTGCACCCCATGTTGTCGGGACGATCGCGCTCCTACATGAATATGCCAATCGCCAAATCGAAAGTGGTAGCTGGAGCATTGATGCCCGTCGTCATGAGCTGATTAAAGCAGTTCTAATCAACTCTGCCGATAAAATCCAAGATCGCGGCGATGGCAAACTTCTCGGCATGTCTAAAACTATTCTTGATACTTTTGGTAAAACATGGCTCGATACTGAAGCCTATGCTAATCGCGCAATTCCCCTTAGCCGTAGTCTCGGAGCGGGTCAACTCAATGCCCATCGAGCTTTTCTACAATATCAAGCGGGACAACAATCTCCCAATAATGGATCGGCTAACATTAATGCGATCGGCTGGGATACAAATATTGTCGAAGTCGATAAATATCAAGACTATGTTTTTGCCAAATCCCTATTAGCCGATAGCTTTATTTCCGCCACCTTAAATTGGGATCGCCAAGTCAAGCTCAATGACAAAAATGGTAATGGACTATTTGATATTGGCGAGGGCTTTAGTGATGAAGGCTTTAATAAAATCGACTTGTACTTAATGCGATCGCAAGATACCGATATCTCTCAAAGTATTTGGTCATCAGTCAGTCAAGTTGACAATTTACAGCATATTTTTATGAAAATCCCCGTCACGGGTAAATACAAGCTTAGAGTTGTATTTAAATCTCCTCAAACAAATACACCAAGCCAGCGTTACGGCTTAGCTTGGTGGGCAAAAAACTCCTAGTAAGGTCAAAGTGAGCGCGAACTGCCCACTTTGCTCTCTATATTTAGCTCTATTTAGGCGTAGCTGCGCTAGGAGGCGTGTACTGAACATCTACAAAGCCTAGTTCAAACAACTGCTGATAAGCTTGTAGTCCCAAGTCCCTTGTCGGTGCTTGACTGCGAATTAGCTGAATTAGCAAAGGTACGGCCAGTTCTGGTTGATTTTTGGCACGGTAGACCACAGCAAGCTGATAAGTTGCCTCATCACGCAACTGAGCCGTTTGCAAAGCCTTACGACGATGATTATCAGAGATGCGATTGTCAATTCCTGAGAAGCTCGTCGTTAGCTCTTGATAAAAGTTTGATAATTGATTAAAAACTTGACGAGCATCTTGCAATTTAGATACAGCTTGATCGTAATTTTGCTGACTAATTGCAGTCATCGATTCCGACATCAATCGCTGCCCACCTGAAATACTAAACACACTACTCTCTAAAGAATTTGGTTTAGTATTTTCTACAGGCTGAGCCTGCGGGGATACGACTGGCTTTGACTGGGCTAGAAGTTGTTGCGCCGAAGCAGTATTTTGAGCGATCGCCCCTAGAGGCAGCAAAGCAGCAGAGGATGCGAGAGACAAAACTACGGCTTGGAAAGCAAACCGAAACGAGCAAGGCTTAGCGAAAGATGTGGACATAAGTTGCAAATTCTGGATGCTCACAAAAAAATAACAAATTTTAGGAGACTACTTAGAAAAATATTTTTAAATTTTTAAATTTAAAAATATTTTAAGCATTCGTCTAAAACTTTTTGCTATAGTAACACCCCAACATAGACGAAATACCTATTAAAAGTATCCGCCAAAAAGTATAGAGGGGCGACTTGCGCTGCCGAACACCTACTTGTTAAAGAGTTGCAAAGCAAATGTGACATCTTGCGTGATATGCTTAGCAACGGTGTAGACAGCTACATTCAAGTTTTTGGACACCCGTTTTGGTTACTATTTTTAGAGCCAGTTCTTCACTTAAACCACTCAAATAATTAGCACCTTTCACTAAAAGTCAATCGATAAAAGTTAACAGTGAAGATCATTCCCGCAAAAAACAGCATAACTTCGCAGAAAGTTGTAGAAACCTCATCCACATCAGTTTCTGATGGCATGGAAGAATACGATCGCCTCAAGTTTAAGCTGTTAGTACTCAC
Organism: Synechococcales cyanobacterium PMM_0003; assembly: GCA_949128015.1. Lineage (GTDB taxonomy): Bacteria > Cyanobacteriota > Cyanobacteriia > Pseudanabaenales > Pseudanabaenaceae > Pseudanabaena. The sequence continues at coordinate 5,012 of CASBRC010000098.1, read as the reverse complement.
CCTTGTCTCTGGAGCCATTATTGGCTCGGCGGTATGGTTTTGGTACGGCTGGAAAATCGCCCTGAGCTATGCTGTGGGTTCGCTGGTTGGCACGATTTATTTCAGAATGTTAACCAAGAGCGTAGACCGACTGGGTGGCGAGTCCAACCGTCTCGGCTTATCACGGCTTGGTTTATTTGTGCTTCTGATTGCGATCGCAGCTAAATCAGAATATCTGGAAATTTTGCCAGCATTCTTAGGCTTCATGACTTACAAAGTTGCAGTTTTGGTGATTGTTGCTCAAGATTTGAGCAAGGCTTAGGTTGAGTGTTGGTTTTCAATTCTCGCTGATTTGACCTCCTACAGGTTGTAACATATCGAACATGATCGATCCAGTAATTTTTGGTTATAAAACCAATATCGCCGCCTTAGAAGTGGGTAAACACTTTTATTGGGAGTTTGGTAACTTCACCGTGCATGGTCAAGTGCTAATCGTGAGCTGGATTGTCATGGGTGCAGTACTCGTTGCTGCGCTCATCGGATCTAGCACCGCCAAAGCTGACCAACGTGTGCCCGCAGGTTTTCAAAATTTCATGGAATATGCTCTGGAATACGTTCAGGGCATCGCGAAAGACCAGATTGGCGAAAAGCACTATAGAGAATGGGTGCCATTTGTTGGTAGTCTATTCTTGTTTATCTTCGTATCGAACTGGTTCGGAGCGTTAGTTCCTTGGAAATTGCTCGAATTACCTGAAGGTGAGCTTGCTGCCCCGACAGGTGACATCAATACCACGATCGCCCTAGCATTATTAGTCTCCTTAGCCTATTTTTATGCTGGATTGAGCAAGCGCGGTTTGGAATACTTCACTAGATATGTCCAAGCTTCTCCGTTTCTTCTTCCTTTATGGGTTCTTGAAGATTTCACAAAGCCTCTCTCACTCAGCTTCCGTCTTTTCGGAAACATCCTCGCCGATGAGCTAGTTGTGGGGGTCATGGTTCTCCTCGTACCTTTGTTTGTGCCTCTGCCATTGATGATTCTGGGACTATTTACCAGCGCCATCCAAGCATTGATTTTTGCAACCTTGGCAGCCTCATACATTGGTGAAGCGATGGAAGGACATGGTGATGAAGGACATGATGAGCATTGAGCTTACTCTATCCAAACAATTGATTGCGGGAAGTTCGCTTCCCATAGTCTACTTCTCATATATGTAAACACTTAAAAATAATCAGAAGGAAAAAGAACGTGATCGATCCATTAGTAGCCTCAGCATCCGTAATCGCCGCTGGCATCGCTGTTGGTCTTGGTTCAGTTGGACCTGGTATCGGACAAGGTACAGCAGCTAGCCGCGCTGTTGAAGGTATCGCTCGTCAGCCTGAAGCTGAAGGCAAAATCCGTGGCACATTGCTGTTGAGCTTGGCTTTCATGGAAGCTCTTACCATTTACGGCTTGGTTGTTGCACTCGTATTGCTATTCGCTAACCCTTTCGCCTAAGTATTTTTGATTCTGTTAAGCCAGAAAGGCAAGGGGCTCAAGCCCCTTGTTCTAGTCTGCAAGAATTTCCAGTAATCGACAACATACCTATGACTATTTGGAACCTTTTTTCAACTGTTCTTGTGGCTGCGGAAGCAGTAGAACATAAAGGCGGCTTGTTTGATATCAATGCCACACTTCCAATTATGGCGGTGCAATTTGTTGTTTTTGTCGCGCTTCTCAACGTTATCTTCTTTAAGCCTCTAACCAAAGCGATCGACGATCGCGATGATTATGTGAGAAATCAGATCATTGGCTCCAAAGAGCGTCTCGAAAAGGCGGAATTAGTTGTCAAAGAATACGAGCAAGAGCTTGCTACTGCTCGTAAGTCAACTCAAAACGTTTTAGCCACTGCTCAATCGGGCGCAAACAAGATTCGTAAAGAACGTATTGATGCCGCGATCGCGGAAGCACAAACTAAAGTTGCTGCTGCTAAAGCGGAAATCGATAAGCAAAAACAAGATGCGACTGCATCTCTAGACGCGGAAGTAGAATCACTCAGTCGCCAAGTTCTCGAAAAACTACTAGGTAACTTAGTTAGATCCTAGTTTTGATAAATCTAGATAGTTTCTGTCTAGATTCTGGCTGGTATTGAGTAATAGAAATAACCTTTATGATTAGAAATTTCGTCTTACTTGCAAGTGAAGCAGGCGAACATTCAGGGTTCGGACTTAATTCCGATATTCTGGAAACTAACCTGATCAACTTAGTGATCGTTATCGGTCTTTTGATCTATGCAGGTCGCGGTTTCTTAGGCAAAATTCTCTCGGCACGCTTGGAGTCAATCCAATCGGCGATCGCTGATGCAGAAAATCGTCAAAAAGAAGCTTCAGCAAAGCTATCTGAACAGCAAGGTAAATTAGCTCAGGCAAAAACTGAAGCTGATAACTTGCGTAAACAAGCAGAAGCTGATGCAAAAAACGCGGCTGATCTAATTTTGGCAACGGTTGATGCAGATATTGCGCGTTTGCGTGAAGCTGCCGATCAAGAGATTTCCACTGAGCAAGAGCGCGTGATCGTGCAATTGCGTCAGCAAGTCGCTGAAAAAGCGCTTGCGAGTGTGCAGTCTTATTTTGATCGCGGTTTGAGTGAAGATACTCAAATTGAATTAATCGACCGTAGCATTGCCCTTTTGAGTTCTGACTAGGAGAAAAACATGAAATCTAGTTCTGTTAGTCAAGCAGTCGTCGCTCCTTACGCTGAAGCTCTGATGTCTTTGGCACAAGAGCAAAATAATTTAGATGCGATCGCGAAAGATGTGCGTTTAATTGGCGATACGTTAACTAATTCTATTGAGTTAAGTCAACTATTTGCTAGTCCTTTAATTGGCGCAAACGTCAAAAAAGGCGTAATTGAAAGTGTATTTGGTTCACAAGTTAATCCTGTAACTAAAAGCTTTTTACTCTTATTAGTCGATCGCAAACGGATTGCTTTCTTAGCTGAAATCGTCAATGAGTTTAAAGCCTTGTTGCGCGTAATCGACAAAGTTGCTCTCGCTGAAATCACTACTGCTTTGAAATTGAGCAGAGCGCAAGAAGATAGCATTTGCGATCGCGTTAAAGCGATGACAAGTGCTAATAGTGTCGAACTCGCTGTGACCATTAACCCCGAATTAATCGGTGGTGTGATCATTAAAGTTGGATCTCAAGTCGTTGATGCCAGCATTCGCGGACAACTACGCCGACTAAAAAGCAGCTTAACCGCAGGCGTTTAGTCTGCAAAATTCACAAGCTATTAGCGCAGCTAATAGCGAATCTCCTCAAAATATTAAAAACAAATCGATCGCTGATAACTGGTAAAACACAACTATGGTTAGCATCAGACCTGACGAAATAAGCAATATTATCAAGCAGCAAATTGCTAATTATAACCAAGAGCTGCAAGTTTCTAACGTTGGTACTGTCCTGCAAGTCGGTGACGGTATCGCTCGTGTCTATGGCTTGGAACAGTGCATGGCTGGCGAGTTGCTAGAATTTGAAGATGGTACTGTCGGCATTGCGCTGAACCTTGAAGAAGACAACGTTGGTGTTGTGTTGATGGGTGAAGGTCGCAAAATTGCTGAAGGTAGCTCCGTAAAAGCAACTGGTCGCATCGCTCAAGTTCCTGTCGGTGACGCATTCATTGGTCGCGTTGTTGATGGTTTGGCTCAGCCTATCGATGGCAAAGGCGAAATCAAAGCTTCCGAAACTCGCTTGATCGAATCTCCCGCACCTGGCATTATTGCTCGTAAATCCGTATTTGAACCTCTCCAAACTGGTATCACTGCGATCGACGCAATGATTCCTGTTGGTCGTGGTCAGCGCGAATTGATCATTGGCGATCGCCAAACTGGTAAGACAGCAGTTGCGATCGACACAATCATCAACCAAAAAGGTTTGGATTGCGTTTGCGTATATGTTGCGATCGGGCAGAAAGCTTCCACTGTTGCTAACGTAGTTAACAAACTCCGTGAAAGCGGCGCAATGGAATACACGATCGTCGTCATGGCAAGTGCTAACGATCCTGCAACCTTGCAGTACCTCGCTCCTTACACTGGCGCAGCATTGGCTGAGTACTTCATGTACAAAGGTCAAGGCACTTTGATTGTTTATGATGACTTGTCAAAACAAGCCCAAGCCTATCGCCAAATGGCTCTCTTGCTTCGTCGTCCACCAGGTCGTGAAGCATATCCTGGAGACGTATTCTATTTACACTCCCGTTTGCTAGAGCGTGCTGCAAAACTAAGTGATGCACTCGGCGGCGGCTCAATGACCGCATTGCCGATCATCGAAACCCAAGCAGGTGACGTATCAGCATACATTCCGACCAACGTAATTTCGATTACCGATGGTCAAATCTTCTTATCTTCTGACCTCTTCAACGCTGGTATTCGTCCTGCGATCAACCCCGGTATTTCGGTATCCCGTGTTGGTTCGGCAGCGCAAATCAAAGCGATGAAACAGGTGGCTGGTAAGATCAAGCTCGATCTCGCTCAGTATGATGACCTTGTTGCATTTGCTCAGTTTGCATCTGACTTGGACAAAACCACTCAAGCTCAACTAGCACGCGGTAAGCGTCTACGCGAAATCTTGAAGCAGCCTCAGTATTCGCCGCTTCCTGTAGCGGATCAAGTGGCGATTATCTACACTGCAATCAATGGCTACCTCGATGAACTCGAAGTTGAGCAAGTCGTTCCTTTTAACAAGGGGCTGCGTAACTACTTGGCAACCAGCAAGCCGAAGTATTCCGAAATCATCAAGGGTGAGAAGAAACTCTATCCTGAAGCGGAAACGATCTTGAAAGAAGCGATCGCAGAATACACGAAGACTTTCTTGGCTTCTGTGTAATTCATAAATCAAACAAGGGGCTTAAGCCTCTTGTTCTAATAGAGCAATAAAAAAGTAACTGCTCAACCTAGAAGAATCAACAAAAAACAGTGTTCGTATAACCGACGAATTACTGATTATCTTTATAATTTAATAAATAAAATAGTAATTTATCAGTTGCTTAATGAGAATGG
>CASBRC010000097.1 GCA_949128015.1 Synechococcales cyanobacterium PMM_0003 | reverse complement strand
TCATCAAGGTCACGCGATCGCGATACTTCTGCAAGAATCTGCGACATGCGTGCTTGTACTTTTTCACGCTCGGCAACCTTTTCTTGGATACCAAGCAATACACCCAAAGAATCTGATTGCTTGATCGTTCGCAAATACAAGATAAAGATGACTGATAGAACGATCCCAGCAATCATCACAACAGACACATGCTGAAATGTAAGCTCACCATATAGAGAAACTTCAGGTACTGCCTCAAGCATTACCCAGTCGGTAGAGGGCAGCCTTCTGTATGCCCAAACCTTGCCATCGCTAACTATTAAACCTTGCTTTTCTTTGGAGATTTTGCTCCAAACATTCGACAGTTCAGGAACTTTCTGAATATTTTCGCGATTTTCGCCTGTCTTTGGCTCAAGAGGATAGGTAATAATCGTCCCTTTGTCAGTGAGCAAAACGTTATAGCTACTAGGGTTAAAGGTCTTAAGCTCCTTAATCAGTTTCACCATTTCTGTAATGTTCACGTCAGCATTAGCTACTCCAAGGATTTCGCCTTTAACATCACGAATTATATGAAGATAAGATGCAATATTGAATCCATACCATAAGTAAGGTTCAGTCCAAACTGACTTACCAGAATTGAAGGGGAGAGTCCAATATTCTTTAGTTGGATAGTCGTCGTCTTTAAAAAGCTCCGTATAGATCACGTTATTATTCGGCGCAGCCAACCTCTGTCCTACCTGTTCTTTTTTACCTTGATCGGCATAGAAGTAACCCCAAAACCATTTAGTTGTCGGAACTAGCTTAAATGGAGCCTGCCCGACACTATGATTCACCGCCAATCTAGGACGCTTCAAGAAAAACTCCAGAATTAGTCGGTTATATGCTTCAGGTGTTTTGTTACCCAATTCATGAAGAGTTTTTGTGGCAGCCGCAAGACTGACAGTGGAGTCTTTAGTAAGCTCAAATTCAGTGTCTACAATTTTCGTGTTACCAGCCAATTGCTCTTGAAACAACTTCAGTTGGGACTCTTTGGAATTCTGGTAAGATGCGAATGCGATGCCGCCAATCCCCAACAAAACAACGCCAAAGACGATATAAGGTAATGACGACTTGATATCAAACTTTACTTTCTTATAATCTTTTGGCGTTAATTGCAAAGGATTTGGATTAGGCAAAAGAGTCGAGTCAGCAACACTTGCGCCGACACCATTTACAGCAGTACCATTGTTAGTTGCAGAAGTGATTGGCTTGGTAGCAACTTCTGGATTTTGTTGGAGAACCATGGGAATACCTCAAATATATTTTAATTTTGATTAGGGCTTAGATACTTAAATCAGTAGAAGCGATCGCCTCTGCATCTAATACATACAGATTTTGGTTACTGCCTTCATCCTGAGCTAGCCAACCGCGCAAAAATGGCACAATCTCGACAGGAATCTTGGTCTGCGGTGAATCTTGCGGCGAGATAATCTCGGTCTCGGCAAAACGGATAACCCGCCCAATGCGGTATATCCCTAAACCAAGAAACGCACTACCGATTTGTAAAACGGCTATATGAGTCTCGATCGCATTGGAATCAAGCCCTACAAATCCTAGCAATTGTGGTAAATCCATCACCCAAAACACGTTGCTGCGATGCTCAACTAAACCAATCAAGCAAGGATGCACATTAGGCATTTGCGAAAAGCGATCGGCAGTTAATATCAAGGTTTCACGTACAAACTTTAATTGCACCGCCACAGTCACATTTGGATTTAATCGCAAACTTAAATATGGCAATCCTGCGATCGCCTGTGTCTGCTCCTCCTGTAACTCAATCATTAAACCGCTCATCTCACCCACCCACGCCTAGCGATCGCACTGCTTGCAAAATGTCCTCTTTGGTAAATGGCTTAGTCAGATAAACATCCACACCCTGCTTCATCCCCCACATGCGATCGAGATCTTGACTTTTGGAAGTACAGGCAATTATCGGAACTTTGGTCGTGGCAGCTTTTTTGATCGCTCGACACATTTCTAAACCACTCATTCCAGGCATTACTAAATCTGTAATTACTACATTAGGATTAGTTTTACTAAACTTCTCCAATCCTTCCGCCCCATCTGTAGCACTTACTACCGCATATCCCCCCTGTCGTAAGTAGTCACAGATCAACTCACGTTCCGAATTCGTATCCTCTACAACTAGTACCGTAATCAAGATTTCTCTCCTTAGCTATATATGTAGATCAATAGTGGTTTGTCTTTAGTGGTTTGTGTTTATATATTTAAGTCAGTAAACTGATTTAAATATTAAGCCGAGCTTAAACATCAAGAATATTTAAGCAACAGAGCGCACAGCCCGTAAAATATCTTCACGGGAAAATGGCTTCGTCACGTAGACATCAATGCCTTGCTTCATGCCCCATAATTTGTCCAGCTCTTGATTCTTAGAAGTGCAAGCCACAATTGGCACATCTTTAGTTTCATTGTTTTTTTTCAAACTGCGGCATAACTCTAATCCACTCATCCCAGGCATGACCAAATCGGTAACTACAACATCAGGTTTTCTACCTTCGATTTTTTTGAGCGCTTCTTGTCCATTAGTTGCACTGATCACGGTGTAACCACTTTCAACTAAATAGCCCACAATCATATCCTGCTCAGAAGCAGTATCTTCAACTACAAGAACTGTCGTCATAATCTACACTCACTAATACTATTTTTTCTTTCTGTATTAACTAATACTTTTGCAGACAAGCTTTTGTTTTTTGTCTTAATATTATTTAGTTCCACATAAATGATTCTTAATAAAATATAAACATACCATATAAAAGTAAAGAGATTCTGGATTAGTGCGGTTTAGTCTAGATAAGTTAACTCCAAAAGCCAAAAAGCTGTAGCGTAGGCTGCGCGTGCGCTACAGCTTTTTGGCTTTTTGGGGTTTTTGTACCTACTTACATAATTACTCACATGAGATGACGCATGATCATTTTTAGTAAATCGCTTTGGACAAAGGGTTTGGTTAAATAATCTGTGGCTCCTGCGATCCTTGAGCGAGCGCGATCGATTAGTCCTTTATTACCAGTCACCATCACAATAGGGATATCTTTTAAACTCGAAGACTTACGGATTAAAGAACAAAGTTTATAACCATCAACATTGGGCATTCCGATGTCTAGCAAAATCAGATCAGGACGAATAGAGGTGATTTTCATCAAGGCTTTCATTGAGTCTTGAATGAGGGTGACTTGAAAATCTTCAGTGCCCAAATAACTGCTAATAATACTCAGCATCGACTCACTATCATCAATACAAACAATCTTCCAAGTTTTTGATGATTTCTGTGTAAAAATCTGCGAAAGGCTGGAAATATCTTCATCCGATCTAGCTTCGTCATTAAAGGTATCCGCAAGTTTCTCGATATTTTCTTGCTCCTCTTCAGGTGCTAAGTAATAAGTGCGGGGCAACAGATCAAAGGGAGATAGAGGATCTCTTAGTAAGATCGCTCCATCACTAATGAGGGGAGTGAGTTGCTTGGCGATCGCTAATGGATCTTTGGCTAGTAATGCACCTAACTGACAAAAGTTAAAGCCACGTAACATCCGCCCAAGTCGCTGGACAGTTTCAGGCGACATACGTTTTTCGGCAGCTGTCTGGCTAACTAAATAAGGACATTGGTAAGGCGAAAAAATAGTAGGTCCCAGTTTGTACCAAGTTTGCAGTCGCTGGGTCACAACTTCTAAAATCCGATCAATCGATAAACTGCAATAAGTTTCTTTTAAAAAATGCTCATAATAGATCCCGTTAAAAACTCCATCTGGCAAGCAGAGGAATGCTTCAACTACTTCTTGAATGATTCGTGCAACTAGTTTACCTGCCATTGGTTTGGGCAGATAGTTTTCATCAACTAACCAGAGAATTGCAAGATATTCAACACAAAGAATTTCACTAGTAACTTTGTACTTAGCATTGTCTGGAGATGGATCGTCAAACATGAGTCGAAGTTGCGATCGCACTTGGTCATTAAGTGATGATACTTCACGACTTAGCGATCGCAAATGTCTTTCTAATCTTTCAAAACTATCCAATGAGTGAGCAGCATAGACCAATTTCCCACGTTGAATGTAAAACGACCAACGAATGCGATCGCG
>CASBRC010000096.1 GCA_949128015.1 Synechococcales cyanobacterium PMM_0003 | reverse complement strand
GCTGTGGCGTTCGCGCAGCGAACGCCACAGCTTTTTGGGCTTTATTATAATGGATAGATTTTAATTGGTAGCAATCGCATGAGCGCTTGTCCTAGGCGATAGGCTTGAGTGTCATACATAGGTAACTCGATCGCAGCAGGAAGACTTTGCATAAAGCGGCGAGCAAGCTCTAGATCGCAACCAGAAATGTTTTTAAGCTTGTTGCCAGCATCAAGTAACACACTAGAATTAAGCGGCGGCTTAGCGCGTAACTGCCAGCGTTTTGGCAAATGCAGATTACCCAACTCAATGCGGCGCAATCCAGAGATCGAAGCCAGTAATGTGAGGCGATCGCCTACTTTCATCACAGCATCATCGGAAGGCATATAAAACTCTCTATTTCCATCAGCCCTAGGAGCACTAGTTTTTAAATAAACTGGCACAACTGTATAGCCGTAGGAAATTTGTGAAAGATTTTTGCCTTCTAAAGTGTCATTCTCAGAAATGAGATATTCAGCGACTAAAACTGTGCGCTGATTGAGTCGAAATAGACTCAACATATTCTCCCCAAAAGCTGCACCAGCAAAAGCTTCGGCGGAGAGTGCGTAGGCACAAAAAGATTGAGAACTTGGCAAAAGCTCGGCAAGATTTTCGCTGAAGTAGCGATCGTAGGTACGGATCGCGAGATTCATTTGACGATTAATTTTTTTAGCTGCCTCACGAGCTAGTAAAGCAGCTTCGAGATTGAGCATTTGATCATCGGTGACGGAGAGAATACTCTTCGCTTTAGCCAGATTTGTTTTCGATAATTCTTCGATGATATTTCCAGTGAACCAAGGCACTTTATCGGCAAGATCGCAATCATGAGGATTTTCGCTGACGATTACAAATGGAACTTGCAGTTTAAAAAGAAGGTCAGCAATTCTCTGCCCAAGCCGACCAAATCCAATCAGGACAATATGATCGCGAGTTGGTAAAGGTAGCGATCGCTTAAAAAATTCAAATTTGGAACTGAGTATAGTATCGGCAATCAATCCAACTACGCCCAAAACAAAAAGTAGGCTAATCAAGGTAACGGACAAGCAAAATATCACTACCCACACAGGGACTTGGTCTTCTCCTAGTCCACCAAATACATCGCCAAATCCTCCGAGCAACAAAATCATGCTTGCAGAAATTGCCTTTTGCCACGAAATATTTGGCACATTAAAATACAAAACTACAGAGCTAATCCCCCATAGTGTAATCGCCGTAATAATTCCCCATAGAATTAGGCGGCGCGATCGCACGGCTTTAAACCATGAGACAATTTGATGCCATTTAGATTTCCAAAACACCAAACCTGTAAGCTTCTGCAATAGTTGATCGATTTTTTGAAATGAGGAATAACCAGTATGCAAAGAATGTTCATTTAGTTCATTTAGTTTTAAATGTCGGCTAGACGTAGAGAAATCATTCTCGACATACTCAATAAATGCGACTTTATCGCCAACTTCGACCAGATCATCAGGCTCCCATTGAAAAAACAGCCTATTAGAACTAGGATCGCTCACGCTTAAAAGTCGAGAATGTTTTTTATGTAATAGATAGGCAGGAGTTCGCAAAAAACGATAGTCATCTATATCTACAGTGCGTTCTACTACGCGCAATTTGCGATCGCCTAATTGAAATAGTCCTAATGTGCCTTCACCTAAACCTGCGACGGCAAAAGCAGCAGCAGGAAGTTCTACAGGATCGAGTGCAACAAAGTTTCCTAATTGCTCTTTGAGTAAATGATTGAGATTTTGGCGAGAGGATCGAACAACGATATGCACATTGGGATTGAGGCGACGGGCTGCGATCGCAGTTTCGATATTTACATTTTCATTGCTAGTGACCAGTAAAATCCCCCGACAGTTAGCGATTCCCGCTTTGAGCAAAACTTCAGAACGGCGACAATCTCCCAGAATTATCGATTGATCGAGAAGTTCTCCAAAACCATCAAACTCCATAACTTCAGGCTGAACCTTATCGATCGCACAGATTTTTACTTCATATTCTTGATAGGCAAATTTCTTTAAGTTAAATACAGAATGCTGTCCGAGGCTGCCCAAGCCACAGACAATAAAGCGATCGCATATTGTCTCGTTATTTGAACCAGAATTAGCTTCTGGATTTACAGATTGCAGATCTGTTTTTTCACTGTCTGTAGATATTTTCTCTCGATCGAACTCAATCTTTTCGATCCATTGTGGTAATGGCTGTCCAAACCAGAATGCATATATCCGCGCCGACTTGCAATTTTGATCGTCAAAATCACGACAACATTTGGCGATCGCCTCCAATAGTAATTGGCGATCGCCAAAATAAGTAGACTCCAGCAAAATATGAAATTCTTTGCTTTTTTGCCTGACTGTGACATTTACCTTGATCTCTAAATCAAGCAAGCAAGTTTTTATGAGAGGTGCAAGCGATCGCATTCTTTATTACATTCTGAAACTGATAAATTTGGCAAAACGTTAATCATAAACCACAAACATTAATAGAAGATTATCTCGCTGCTTCTGATTATAAAACCAACTTTGCCGCGCCATAGGCGCGGCAAAGTTGGTTTTATAATGCATTCGTTGCGTGATATGAAGGATAATTGGATTTTATAACGTTTACAAATTCATGTCTGTTCGAGTTCGCATTGCACCAAGCCCAACGGGTAATCTCCATATTGGCACAGCCCGTACTGCCGTATTTAATTGGCTGTATGCCCGTCACCACAAGGGTACATTTATTCTCAGAGTTGAAGATACCGATCGCGAGCGGTCTAAGGACGAGTATACCCAAAATATTTTAGAAGGCTTGGCTTGGTTGGGGATCAATTTTGATGAGGGCCCATTTTTTCAAACACAACGTAGCGATCGCTATATTGCCACTGTGCAGAAACTTCTCGCTGAGAAAAAAGCTTACTTTTGCTACTGCACTGAATCCGAGCTAGATGCCATGCGGGAAGCTCAAAAAGCCAACAAACAAGCCCCCCGCTACGACAATCGCCATCGCCATCTTACCGATGAGCAACGTCAAGCATTTGCTGCCGAAGGTCGTCGCCCCGTTGTCCGCTTCATCATCGAAGAACCCCGCACAGTCGCATGGAATGACCTAGTACGCGGTACTGTGTCTTGGAGTAGTAGCGATCTTGGCGGAGATATGGTCATCGCCCGTGTTGACGATCAAGGCAATATTGGCTTACCTCTGTATAACTTTGCGGTAGTTGTAGACGACATCGATATGGAGATCAGCCAGGTAATTCGTGGTGAGGATCATATTGCCAATACAGCTAAGCAAATTTTAATTTATGAAGCTTTAGGCGCGACACCACCACAGTTTGGACATACGCCTTTGATTCTTAATGAACAAGGTGCAAAAATCTCTAAACGTGATGGTGCAACTTCTGTTTGGGAATTTCGGAATATGGGCTATATTCCCGAAGCCTTTAACAACTACATGGCGTTGCTTGGTTGGTCACCTTCTGACGGTAAAGAATTATTTACGATTCAAGAAGCGGCTCAGATTTTTAGCTTCGATCGCGTCAATAAGGCAGGTGCAAAATTTGATTGGGACAAATTGAATTGGATTAATAGCCAATATTTGCACTCATTGCCGACGGAAGATGTTTGCGATCGCATTACGCCATTTCTTCAAGAAGCTGGCTATGATTTGGCATCTGTCGATCGTCAATGGTTGCTCGACTTGACTAAATTAATTGCACCAAGCTTAACGCTATTGACCGATGCGGTGACAATTAGTAAGTTCTTCTTCACTGAGTTTGAAGACTATACTGATGATGCAAAGGCAACTCTGCAAGGTGATGCGATCGCAGGTATTATCACGGCTCTAATCGAAGCGCTGAAAGAAACTTCAAAATTGGATGCTGAGAGTGCAGGTGAAGTGATTAAGACGGTCACTAAGTCTCAGGGCGTGAAAAAGGGTGTAGTGATGAAGTCTCTACGAGCAGCTATCACAGGTGATCTGCATGGTCCCGAAATCTTGCCGACCTTTGTTCTGCTCCATCGTAAAGGTTTAGCATTATCACGTTTGCAACGCGCCTTAACAGCATAAAAAAAATAGCATAAAAAGCTATATCGCACGCGCAGCGTGCGATATAGCTTTTTATGCTGATGTTACTTAGAACTGATAACCCAAGCTAAAATAGAATGAAGACTCTTGTAGATTGGAACCGCGATCGCTGAGATTGACAAAGGGAATTGCATAATCTAAGCGCATATTTAATCGTTCTACTGGCGTAAATAACAATCCAATCCCACCACCAGCTAAAAAGTTTTGACTCGGCAAAGTGTTGGGATTATTAGGATGATTCCAGATTGCACCTGCATCTAAGAAGGGAATGACTTGTAACAGGGCAGCATTTTGCTCATTACGGAATGCTACAAAGCGATTTTCCAAGGAGAATCGAATGCCATTGTCACCAGATCGAGCATTTTGACGAAAACCGCGCAGAGACTGACCACCGCCGATCGTGAACTGCTGCGAAGACAACAATGGATCGGCAGATAGTTGCAGATCTAAAGCACCAATTAACAGAGAATCAGTTCCCAATGATTGCACCCGTTGCACCTGCCCTAGCCAACTTAGAAAAGATCCACTGGGTGTAGCCACACTTGTAGAGCCGAATATACCTGTACCAAGATTAAACTGCGATCGCAAAGACCAAGCCCCAAACTGATCGCGTAAAGTATAGTCTTGTCCAAACTTAATCACACTTGTACGACTAGTTCCATCCGCTTCTGGCCCAATTCCAAAGGGTGTAGCCAGATCGTTAAAGGCAAATGTTTGTCCTCGTTGATAGCTATAGCCTAGTGATAGCGCAAATTCTTCGATAGTTGTACGTACTAGCGGCTGACGAAAATTCAAGTCAAAAAGATTGTTGTTGCCACGAATATTAAGTGCATCAAAAGGAGCTTGGGTAATCCGATAGTTACTTGGAGAATATCGTAGTGACAAGGTTCCATTCATCGGATTGAGTGGAATACTGTACGAGAGATCGTATTGATTAGATCCTCCCGTCGTCGTTCCATAATAGGAAGCGGCGAAAGTGTCACCATTGCCAGAGAGATTCCGAAAGAACAAGCCTCCACCGTAGCGTTCTGAGCCGACTGCGGGAGGAGAGAAGTTGTCAATACTAGCAAATCCACCGAACTGATTCGCTTCTTTAACTGTAACGACAAGAATACTGCTATCAGGCTGACTTCCTGATTTTAAACTAGCTTCAACATCGCTAAATATGGGATCGATTCGCAGTAATCGCAACTGATCTTCGAGTTTAGCTGTATTCAGTGGTTTCCCCGTACCTAGTGCTACTCGCGATCGCACATACTCAGGATTAGTATTCGTTAAGCCTTGAATTTCAATTTTTTCGACGCTGCCTTCAATAACTTGAATTGTGACTACGCCATCAACAACTTTGTTGGGATCGACTACTGCTTGAGAAGTGATGTAGCCGCGATCAGCATAGATTTGGGTAATTGATTGGGCGGCTTTTTGGATTTGTTCGGTAGTTACTTGCTGACCTTCTAAGGTTTTTGAGACTGCGGTAAGCTCAGCATCATTTAAGATCGTGCTACCAACAATTTTGACTTTTTTGACTGCGATCGCTTGAGCAACTTGATATGGGACTATAGGCGATGCTAAAGATGATTCTGTCGAGACAATTAAAATACAGCTAAAGATCAAAGAATATGACAGATTATGACTAATTAGTTTGAATAAGCTCATATTATTAATATCAATATTGATTTTTGTTAACAACAATTCCACAAAGAATAGCTTAAAATAGTAGACTAAGATTATTATTGTTCATATCTTTTTTGTATACAACACAAAAGTTAATAAAAACCACAATATCAGGGCTTTTCAAATATCATCTTAAATGAGAGCGATTAACATTTGCTCCTACGCTTCATTAATAACAAAAGGAGAAAGCTGATGTCTTTAGTTGTCAAGAGTACTTTTATGCAAGTTAAGCATGTTGCGATCGCAATACTAATGATGCAGCCTTTTGTTATGAGTGATGGAGCATTTGCTCAGTCAATTGTGCCAACTCAAGGGACTGGAAATCTAGGAACGCAAGTAGCCCCTGATATTAACAATGCTCAGCAATTAAATATTACTGGTGGGACACAGGCGGCAGCAAATCTCTATCACAGTTTCCAGCAATTTGGCTTGACTCAGGGACAGATTGCCAACTTTATGTCCAATCCCAGTATTCAGAATATTCTGGCGCGAGTGACGGGTGGTAATGCCTCTGTGATAAATGGACTCGTTCAGGTGACGGGTGGTAACTCTAATCTCTATTTATTAAATCCTGCGGGAATTATTTTTGGGGCAAATGCTAGTTTGAATGTACCTGCGGCGTTTACAGCGACTACTGCGAGTGGAATTCAGGTTGGGAATGGTTGGTTTGGAGTGAATACAGGAATTGACGATGTCAAAAAACTCACTGGTACTCCTCAAGCTTTTGGTTTTGCGAGTTCTACTACTATTTCTACAAATCAACCCGCCGCAGCGATCGTCAATGCGGGTAACCTCACAGCTAAGGAAGGTCAAAGTATCACTCTAGTTGGTGGCTTAGTCATCAATACAGGCACGATCGCAACACCATCAGGCAAAATCACGATCGCAGCAGTGCCAGATGGGAAGTATGTCAAAATCACGCCTGAAGGAAGTTTACTGAGTTTACAACTACCGATCGCAGATCAAAATGAGTTAGCGCAGTCCCAAGTTCAGGCAAAAGATCTGCCAAATTTGCTGACGGGTTCGGCAACCCTTCGGAATATGACGGGTTTAAATGTTGATGCTGCGGGTAATATGCTTGTGGCGGGTACAGCGATTCCGAATACTGCGGGAACTGCGATCGCATCAGGAAATATTGATGTATCTAGTAATACGGTCAAAGGTGGTGAGATTAATGTCTTAGGCGATCGCGTTGGATTGGTTGCAGCAAATATCAACGCTTCAGGTGCGAGCGGTGGCGGTACTGTTCTAATTGGTGGTGATTTCCAAGGCAAAGGGATAGTTCCTAATGCTCAGTATACATTTGTCAGTAAAGATTCGACTATTCTCGCTGATGCTCTCAGTCACGGCAATGGCGGTAAGGTAATTACT
>CASBRC010000095.1 GCA_949128015.1 Synechococcales cyanobacterium PMM_0003 | reverse complement strand
CAATGACCAGTCTGTTTCTGGAACGTCTTCACAGCAGCGATCGCCCCGTTATTGTTTTTGATGGTGCGATGGGTACAAACTTGCAATTGCAAAATCTCACCGCCGAGGACTTCGGTGGTGCAGAATACGAGGGCTGCAACGAGTATCTAGTGATGACCAAACCCGAAGCAGTCGCCAAAGTGCATCGTGACTTCTTAGCGGCAGGCGCGGATGTAATCGAGACCGATACCTTTGGCGGTACATCGATTGTTTTGAATGAATATGACCTCGGACATATGGCATACGAACTCAGCAAAAAAGCCACTGAGTTAGCCAAATCCGTCGCTGCCGAATTTTCTACGCCAGAAAAACCACGTTTTGTCGCTGGTTCGATTGGACCGACCACGAAGTTACCAACTTTGCTGCATATCGATTTTGACAGCATGAAGCAGTCATTTATCGAGCAAATCGAAGGGCTGTATGATGGTGGCGCGGACTTGTTGCTAGTCGAGACCTGTCAGGATGTCCTGCAAATTAAAGTTACATTGAGTGCAATCGAAGAATTTTTTACGGAGAAAGCTAAAGAAGGAAAGCCCCGTATTCCTGTCATGGTATCAGTAACTATCGAAGCCACAGGCACAATGCTGGTTGGTTCGGATATCTCGGCAGTAGTTACGATTTTAGAACCCTATCCCATTGATATTTTAGGATTAAATTGTGCCACTGGCCCCGACCTAATGAAGGAACATATGCGCTATTTGAGCGAGCATTCTCCCTTTGTCGTGTCTTGTGTGCCTAATGCTGGCTTGCCTGAAAATGTTGGTGGTCATGCTTTCTATCGCCTCACGCCTGAAGACTTAGGCGACCATCTTCAGCATTTTGTGGAAGATTTGGGAGTTCAAGTGATCGGCGGTTGCTGTGGGACGACTCCCGCGCATATCCAAGTTCTTTCAGAGATTTCAAAGAACTTTAAACCGAAGCAGCGCCAACCTTTAGTGGTTCCTTCAGCAGCCTCTATTTATAGCTCTCAACCCTATATTCAAGATAATTCATTCCTGATTGTCGGTGAACGGCTCAATGCTAGTGGCTCGAAGAAAACTCGCGATTTATTAAATGCAGAAGATTGGGATGGGTTAGTAGCGATCGCGCGATCGCAAATTAAGGAAGGCGCACATATTCTTGATGTGAATGTGGATTATGTGGGACGCGATGGCGTGCGCGATATGCATGAACTGGTATCGCGACTCGTAACTAATGTCACTTTGCCCCTAATGCTCGACTCCACCGAATGGGAAAAAATGGAAGCAGGGCTAAAAGTGTCTGGCGGCAAATGCATTCTCAACTCGACTAACTATGAAGATGGAGAAGAGCGCTTCTGTAAGGTTGTTAAACTTGCTAAGCAATATGGAGCGGGGATCGTCATCGGCACAATTGACGAAGATGGCATGGCGCGAACTGCTGATAAAAAGTTTGAAATTGCTTCTCGTGCTTACAAACAAGCTACGGAAGAATTGGGAATGCCAGCCAGTGAAATCTTCTTCGATACTTTAGCCTTGCCAATTTCGACAGGTATCGCCGAAGATCGCCAGAATGCGGCGGCGACTATCGAATCGATTAGCCGCATTAAAAAAGCCATGCCTGAAACCCATATATTGCTGGGTGTTTCTAATGTGTCATTTGGCTTAAATCCTGCTTCTCGCGTGGTTCTTAACTCTGTATTTTTAGATGAGGCGATCAAAGCGGGAATGGATTCATCGATTGTCCATGCGAGTAAAATCGTGCCGCTCAATCGTATTCCCGAACGACAATTAGAAGTGTCGCGACAATTGATTTACGATCAGCGTCAATTTGATGGCGATATCTGTACTTACGATCCGCTTGGCGAGTTTACGACCTTATTTGAAGGTGTTTCAACCAAGCGCGTTAAGGTTGACAAAGCTGATACTCCCATCGAAGAGCAGCTTAAAAATCATATTATCGATGGCGATCGCATTGGTTTAGATGATGCTCTTGCGATCGCAATGCAACAATATGAACCGCTTGTGATCATCAATCAATTCTTGCTTGATGGCATGAAAGTTGTCGGTGAGTTGTTTGGCTCTGGACAGATGCAACTTCCCTTTGTGTTGCAATCTGCGGAAACGATGAAGTCTGCCGTTGCTTTTCTAGAGAAGTTTATGGAGAAAGAAGAAGGTGCTAATAAAGGCGTATTTCTCATCGCCACAGTCAAAGGTGATGTCCATGACATTGGTAAAAATCTTGTAGATATCATTCTCTCCAATAATGGCTATAAGGTCGTTAATATCGGCATCAAGCAATCAGTTGAGAATATTGTCAAGGCTTATGAAGAGCATAAAGCTGATTGCATCGCGATGAGTGGATTGCTAGTCAAATCCACAGCTTTTATGAAAGATAACCTTCAAGAATTTAATAATCGCGGTATTACAGTTCCCGTGATCTTAGGCGGCGCGGCGTTGACCCCCAAGTTTGTCTATACCGATTGTCAAAATGTCTATAAAGGCAAAGTCATTTATGGTAAAGATGCTTTCTCTGATCTTAACTTTATGGACAAGTATATGCCCGCTAAGGTTGAAGGGAAATGGGAGAATTTCACAGGTTTCTTGGATGAGAATCTAGTGATTGATGAGTTGGCAACAGCCAACGATACTAACGCCATAAGTGCGGCTGACGAAAAAGCTAAAAGCGAAGCACTACTAGCAGAACGCTATCTCGATATCGAGCGTTCTGAATCTATTGATACAAATATCTCGCGTCCCACTCCTCCTTTCTGGGGAACAAAGATTTTCCAAGCTGACGAGATTCCCTATGAGGATCTATTCTGGAATCTCGATTTGCAAGCATTAATTGCAGGGCAATGGCAATTTCGCAAACCTAAAGACCAATCTCGCGAAGAATATGATGCATTTTTGCAAGAGACAGTTTATCCAATTCTAAAAACTTGGAAAGAGCGGATCATTAATGAGAAGTT
>CASBRC010000094.1 GCA_949128015.1 Synechococcales cyanobacterium PMM_0003 | reverse complement strand
CCCAATGCATAGATATCGCTACAAAATTTTGGCTGTCCTGCCAGTTGCTCGTTTGGCATATAAACCAGTGAGCCGACCACGACACTGCGCGTCTGATTTTCTTCGCTCATCAAACGTTCCAAAGAATCAGATGAACTTAAGGCCTTGACTGCACCAAAGTCGATCAGGACGATTTTGCGATCGCATTGGCGGCGGATCAAGTTGGCAGGCTTAATATCACGATGAATTACTTGGCAGCTATGTACAAAAGAAAGCACTCTTAAAATATCCCTTAAGCCTAAAATCAACTTTTTCTGTGACCATTGCTGACCAGCACAAATTTCGCGTTCTAGGGTATGCCCTTCAATAAATTCTTGGACAAGATAAAATTCATCACTTTGCTCAAAGTGAGCGAATAATCGTGGGATCTGATCGTGATCTCCCAACTCATGTAGGGTTTTTGCTTCACTATCAAATAGACGCTTTGCGATCGCAAGTTCTTGAGGATTATGCAATTGAAGCTTGAGTTGCTTAACGACACAAGCGGGTTGATTTGGCAGTTGTAAATCCCGCGCCAAAAATGTTTGCCCAAAACCACCACCACCAAGCGGTTTTACAATTTGATATCTGCCTGCAAGAATTGCTTCAGCATTGGTCATGGTGGTTGCGATTGATCTAAGTTTTAAGCAATATGCTTCTCTATAATACAGTGATCCCTAATTCTTAAAAATTCCTTTTTATTGTAAACAAAGATCAATACGGCGCTTTGATCTTTGTTTACAATAAACTAATATTTTCTTGGATAGATGCGGCTGAAGCATGAAGTGCAGCTAGTTCGTCTTTATCAAGTTTTAGTTCGATAACTTTTTCAACACCCTGCCGTCCTAATTGCACAGGCACACCCATGAATATATCTTTCAAGCCATATTCACCTGTAAGATGCGCCGCCGCAGAAAAAATTCGATGCCGATCGCTGATGATTGATTCCACCATGACATAGGCGGCTGCCGATGGCGCAAAGTAGGCACTGCCATTTTTTAGCAACTTGACGATTTCGGCTCCGCCATTGCGAGTTCGCTCCACTAATCTTGCGATCGCATCTTGAGACAATAGCTCTGTAATCGGCACACCGTTAACTGTCGATAGGCGTGGTAATGGAAGCATCAAATCACCATGTCCACCCAAAACGGTCGTATAGATATCCGCAGTGGATATGCCTAATTCCATGGCGATAAAAGTTTGAAATCTTGCCGCATCTAAAACTCCAGCCATGCCAATGACCCTCTGAGGTGGCAAACCACTTGCTTGCCATGCGAGATAGGTCATCACATCTAGAGGGTTAGTAATCACCAGCAAAATTGCATTCGGAGATACTGCGATCGCTTTTTGGACACAATCTTTCACGATTCCTGCATTAATCCGCAGCAAATCATTGCGACTCATGCCTTCCTTGCGTGGAAGCCCTGCGGTAATGACGATCACATCCGAATCATGAGTATCGCTGTAGTCATTTGTGCCAATAATTTTGCGATCGAGATCTGAAATCGTATGGGCTTGCGCTAGATCGAGGGTGATGCCCTGTGGCTTGCCTTGGACAATATCGCACAACACCACATCCGCTAGATTTTGCTTAGCAATGCGCTGTGCCAACATGCCGCCGACATTACCTGCACCGATCACGGTGACTTTAGGCGTTCGATAGTCTTGTATTTGCGTCGGCATAATTAGAAAAATAGTAAAAATTATAAAAAAAATTGCCTAAAACTTGATCGTGCGTCGGTGGGTAGCGACAGACTCGACTAGCCCGATCGCCATAAAATTTGCAAGTAGTGCCGATCGCCCATAACTCAGCCAAGGCAACGGAATCCCTGTTACGGGTGCAACATTAATATTCATACCGATATTCACAAAGGTTTGAAATAGCACAAAAGAAAATACCCCGATCGCTAATAGTGAACCGAAGTTATCTCGCGCATTTACAGCAATCACTAGTAAACGCCAGCAAATCCCGACAAACAATAACAAAACGCAGAGACAACCAAAAAAGCCAAACTCCTCACCGATCGCCGAAAAGATGAAATCCGTATGTTGCTCTGGAATAAAATTTAACTGTGTTTGTGTACCTTTGAGCCAACCCTGACCAAATAGTTGCCCTGCGCCGATCGCAATTTTGGACTGGATGACGTGATAGCCAGCGCCGAGAGGATCTTGATTGGGATCAATAAACAATAACAGACGCTTTTTTTGGTAATCATGGAGAATATTCCATAATACAATCCCCGCTTGTCCTGATATCAAATTGACCACCACCGCAATTATGGTGCTGACAATCCGAAACCAAGGTAATGAGACCCAAGCGGTTATCCCCATCAAAATCACCCAGACAATCCATGCGGGTAAATAGAGCGAAAATAGCACCGCCGACACAATTGGCGAAAATATTAATAGCAACCATCCCAAGCTTGCTCCAGCCCAATAGAGCATACCGATCGTGATTGCGGCGAATACCAACGATGTGCCAAGATTTGGTTGTAAAAAAATCAAAATCCAAGGTGGGACAGCCACCCAAGCCACTTTAAATGCATCAATCGGACTTTGGACTGGTTTATCATGCATAACCGCTGCGAGAGAAATAATAATTCCCACTTTGGCGAACTCTGAAGGCTGAATATTAAACCCGCCAATCGTAATCCAACGTTCCGCACCCAAGGCTGATGTCCCGATCAGCATCACCAAAACTAGAGAGATATTGGTGATCGCATAGGTGATCCAGTGCAAGCGCAGCAATTGATCGTAGTGAAACCTTGCGATCGCAAACATCACGACTAAACCTACTCCTCCTGTCACCCAATGTTGCCACCACTCAGTGCGTTGAGCGCGAAAGTCTGAACTATAGATAGCAATGCCACCTAGAATCATCAATAGAATTGGAAAAATTAGTAATAGCGGATCAGAATCGCGCCACTCTCGTTTAATATTTTCCCAACTTGGTAGTTCTAAACCTTTTACGATCATAAATTCAGCTAATTCAACATTGGAGTTTGACTAGATATGCAGGCAAGCATAATTAAACCTTAAAACCCAAAAAGCTGTGGCGCACGCTGTGCGTGCGCCACAGCTTTTTGGGTTTTGGGTTTAATTATGCTCGCCTACTTACTTGTTGCTTTTTTGAGGGAAGTAATTTGCAAAAAGTGCAGCAACTCTTATTATGAAACTAATTTAAGGATTTTTACCTACACCTGCGATCGAAATCAGCAATTCTCATTATGAAACTAATTTTTATATGAAGTAAGATCAGCATCACATCGATCGGCGATGCAATGGCATACTGTTAGTTAGCTCCTCTATCTACTTCTTATTTCTAGGCAGGACAACTTAATTAATGCTGATGTATACAGTCGAAATCACCCTCAGAAACAACCCGATCGCATTGTCTGTACAGCGCAAGGAGCAAGAAAATGCCGAAGTGCTTTATCGCGAAATTGCTAGTGCGATCGCAGATGGCAATCCTAAAATCTTGGAATTAACCTGCGAAAAACAAGAAGGTAAAAAAGTCTCCGTACTTACTAGTGAAATCTCAGCAGTGCAGGTTTCTGAGAAGTCAGGAGCCTCTGCGAATATGGGCGCAGGCTTTATTCGTGGCTAGTCATTAACCAACGATGTCGAACGCGCAGCGTTCAACATCGTTACAGCCTATACAGATAATGTTTTAAAAGTGCCGCTAAGCGGCACTTTTAAAACATTATCTGGTTTCTATGGCAGCGCCTTGCGCTGTATTCATCTATTCTGCAACTAACAATGCCCACTGATCAATCTGTAACCACCGCCATTAGTGTTCGCGATCTTAACTTTGCATGGGCTTCGGGCGAAACCGTCCTCGATCGTTGTACTTTATCTGTGCCAAAAGGGGAATTTTGGATGCTGTTGGGTACTAACGGCAGTGGTAAATCAACTTTACTCAGGCTATTAGCAGGTTTGCTCAAACCTAAATCTGGCGATATTGAGATTGGCGATCGCATTGGATTTGTATTTCAAAACCCCGATCATCAATTAGTGATGCCAACAGTCGGTGCAGATATAGCTTTTGGCTTAGTATCTGAAAATCTTTCTTATATCGAAACTCTGGATCGGGTCAAAGAAGCACTCAGTGCCGTGAATCTAGAGCAAATGCTCCGCCGCCCGATCTATGCCCTGAGTGGCGGTCAAAAGCAACGAGTTGCGATCGCAGGTGCGATCGCGCGTCATGCTGAAGTTTTGTTGCTAGATGAGCCAACGGCTTTGCTCGATGGCGAAAATCAAATCGATCTAGTTGCTTCAGTAAGAGATCTCGTCAAACAAAAAAATCTCACGGCTCTATGGGTAACTCATCGACTCAACGAGCTTGATTATGCTGATGGTGCATTTTTGTTAGAGCGCGGTAAAGTGGTCGATCAAGGCGATCCAATGCGACTAAAAAAAGTATTGCTAGAACGTAGTTAGATCATAATGAATACAGCAAATCTTGGATGTTCTAACAGCCTATGTTGACAGCTTTTTTAATGTCGTTATTGACTCCGCTTTCACCAGTTTTACCGACGACAAACTTGGCAAACGTCCCTAATGTAACCAGCAAAATTGCTCAAGCTCCCAACCAGCGCCAAATCGTTTTAGATCGGCAAGAAATGCGTCCGCTCATGGGCAGTCTCGACGAAGTACCGATGTTTAATAGCAATAGCCCTGAAATTGTGCAAACAGAAGGGATTTTGCTGTCAGCTTTTCCACCTGAAGGGATGGCGCACCCTAAGGCGCATTTAAATTTTCCCTTTCAAGGTCGCTTCGATCTATTTACGCACCATATTTCCAAAGCACCACCACCAGTTGATTTGCGGACTTTGTATATCGGTGCGATCGCATATAACCCCACCGACCAGCCCGTAACCGTTGATACTCTACTAGCCGCAAGCTATCTCAGTCAGCCCGATGCGCCATTTTATGACGCTCCCAGTTACACCTTAAATAACGATGGCGCGATGTATCGCGGCCCTGGCGATCGCGCCATGCTCGATATTCTACGCGGTCGTCGTCAGGATATATTCCCAGCGCAGATCGTGATTCCGCCAAAGCAGAGCCGAATGCTAATGAATGTCCCGATTCCAGTGAAGGAATTAGATCCGCCACTAAATGGGCGATCGGGCTTATCGCGTTTACGTAGCGATGGCAAAGTCTATGTGGCGACACTTGCACTCTATGCGCGACTAAATGCTGATGGAACCGAACGCGCTCCCAATCTCGGCGAATGGGAAGAGATTCTCAAAAAAGGAGAACTATCTAAACCTCGCGATGTCGTACCCACGCCACCAGACTTAACAGAAGGAGCCTTTCAGTATAGCCGTGTGGCGGGTATTCAAATCGGTTCGCAGTGGTTTGGGAACTTGACCGATCGCGATCAATCTAACACACTTTCTATTCCCAAAAGTGGCGAGTCCTATTCCTACGGTTTGAGTCTATTGCAGTACGGCACGATGGGAACGGGACAAGTCCAAACTGCACCTCTCACAGTGCGCTATCCCGACACTGCCTATTCTGCTCACGGCAACTATGGCGTGCAGTATAATCTCACGCTGCCTCTACATAACCCCACTACCGAAACGCAAACCGTTGTTCTCTCCTTTCAAAATCCAATCAAATACGATAAACCCGTTGGCGGCTTACAGTTTTTTGAACCATTGCCTGATGATGTGTTTTTTCGTGGCTCGGTGCGGGTGAAGTTTCGCGATGATAATGGCTTGGCTCAAACTCGCTATGTTCATCTGAAGATGCGCCGTGGTGAGCGGGGCAAGTCACTGGTGACTCTAACTATGCCGCCAAGCGATCGCAGAGTCGTCCAGTTTGATTTTCTCTATCCCGCCGATGCCACGCCGCCGCAAGTTTTGACGGTGACGACTAAATCGTAAGTATGGAGATCGTTTAAAATATTTGCAGTACATTTATAATAACAAGTGGTACTTAATTCCTAGTACCGCTTTGTTATTCTTGATAAAAAATGAAAATAAATTGGCTGACTCTAAAAGATTTTCGGGGTTTTAGGGATTGTGAAATAACTTTCCCTGAAAGTTCTAATATTGCTGTATTTATTGGTATTAATGGAGCGGGTAAGTCAGCGGCTTTAGATGCAATCAGTATTTTATTAAGTATACTGTCTAAACAAATTCGCTCTCAAAAAGTTTCAAAAACATCACTATTTAATGATGTTAATCAAGATGATGTAAATTTTCATGCCGAACAATATAAAGTCCAAATTGAATTTTCCTCTAAAGTTGGCAATTCAAGCTTTTTTGACAGTAAATGTTTGCCAAAAACTTATACAATGTCGCTTGTTT
>CASBRC010000093.1 GCA_949128015.1 Synechococcales cyanobacterium PMM_0003 | reverse complement strand
CCCTATCAAAAAGCGAGAAGGTTGCGCCAACCCCATCGCAAAGTCATCGTTGAGGATGTGGATATTCGGGCAAAAAAGTTAGCGCGTAAGGCGGGAGCATTGACGATTTTCTTAGTAGATGCATCTGGCTCGATGGCACTCAATCGAATGCAGTCGGCTAAGGGTGCGGCTTTACGAATGCTCACCGACAGCTATCAAAATCGCGACCAAATCGCTCTGATTCCTTTTCGAGGTGAAAAGGCAGATGTGTTGTTACCGCCGACCCGTTCTATTGAAGCAGCAAGGCGACGTTTAGACACAATGCCCTGTGGTGGTGGTTCGCCGTTAGCGCATGGTCTGACTCAGGCAGTGCGAGTTGCCATTAATGCGAGACAGTCGGGCGATGTTGGTTCGGTAACGATCGTGGCGATTACGGATGGACGCGGTAATGTGCCATTAGCGAGATCAATGGGTGAGCCGATCGATCCTGAAAATAAGCCTGATATCAAGGCAGAATTAATCGATATTTGTCGCAAAGTTCGTGCTTTGAATTTGGGGCTTTTGGTAATCGATACTGAAAATAAGTTTGTTTCAACTGGTTTTGCGAAGGAACTCGCTGCCGCAGGTGGTGGGAAGTATTACCATCTCCCCAAAGCAACTGATAGCGCGATCGCAAATGTCGCTCTTAGTGCGATCGCAGATCTTCGTAGTTAGGATGAAACCTTAAAGCCCAAAAAGCTATAGCGCACGCACAGCGTGCGCTATAGCTTTTTGGGCTTTGGATTTAATTATGCTTGCCTACTTAACGGTCGGTGAAGATCGTTGATTTTAATTTGTTTTAAAACACGAAATACTTTATGTAAATCTTGACTACCAGTGGGGAAAAATAACGAATACAATCGCGATGCACTGTATAAAGGAACTGGTTTTGCGATCGCTTTCACAAAAATAAATTCATCGCCATTAGTAATTAGCCCGAAAGATGGAAGCTCTGGTTCTGGATTGCACATCATGTAGGACAGAGCTTGTGGCAATGCTAAGGAAGCCATAATCGTACGTCTTGCCTCAATTACCAATACCCATAGGCGATCGCGCACTATTAAAGTATCAATCCTCCCGCGCAAAACTTCTTCATCGCCTTCTAGCGCAAATTCAACGGATTCTTCAGTTCGTACTTCATATTCAGGCTCATAAAAGCCAACTAAATCTAACAGAGGCGAAATTATCAGCTTGTCAACTGCACCTTCTGCTAAGACACCTCTCCTTCTATGTCCTGCAAATCTAACCAATAGGCGATCGAGGCTTGCTTTTTCAAGTTCAGTTAGTTCTGGTAAATCTTTCTGCCATTCTCTAAAAAATGTTGACTCAACGGAAGGCATGAGTTGAAATTTGTTCTCAACGTCTGCAATTGTCAAAATTGTTTTAGAGATAGGAAGTGTAACAACCATAGGAACATTTTCAACTAGTCAATTAAATATATTCTACAGCCTATTCAAGAAATTTGTATAAAACTTGGGGCGATCGCAGTTCTATCCAATAACAAAAACTCTCAAACGATGTGAAGTATTTTGAAGGGCGATCGCCGATCATCTCTCTGAACTCAACTATTTTTGCTTACTTAATCTCTACTAAAAACTGATAACTTCAACGGTGCAATCGCTGTCTAAATAACGCCTGAATTAAGCTAGTCCTCCCAAAACAACTGTCCGATCATAGCTGTAATGATGCGGGATCGGCTTGAATTGTTAGGCAATGACAGCCCGTTAAGGCATCGGACCAATCTTGGAAAGCCATGACTCCTTTGACTGGATCGCAGACCAAATTGCATTACCGCCGATCAGAGCAAAGAGCAACCCCCCTCCAATGCGGAAAACTGGATCAACAACTCCGAAGAATGTAACGTAGATACCAACACCTAACAAGAAAAGACCGAATATACCCGTGACAACTCGGTACAAGCCACGACTATAGTATGGATTGGCGTTCTTGTGATCTGTCATGACATTGCCTAACCATGTGCTATTTCGCAATTACAGTTAACTTATCGTTGTAGTGACATATTACCGCAGATTTTCATGCAAAGTCAATGCGATCGCATTAATAATCATCTTCTCAAGTTTGTGATTAGGCGATCGCTATTCCACTCAACAACAAATATTCCCAAATGATTTAAAGTGTTTTAAGGGGCGATCGCAAAATATATATAGTTTGACTAAGAGCAGGAAAATTTGTAGCGCATTGATGGATTTTAAGTTCCATATAACGACCAATCTCACCCGCCGCCGAAAGCCCAAAGCGAGGTACGAGTAAACGGCTTTCGGCGGTCGGGTGCAGCGCCTTGTTATAGCGCAGTTGATTAGTTTGGCTATCTATACACTTGTAATTAACTCGTAAGAAGATAGTAAATCACTCCCGCCCCAACCAAAGTGACTACCATGCTGCAAACGATTATCCATCGCTTTTCAGGCTGATAAGATTCGGTCTCAATCGCTTTTTGCACATGAAAATAGTGAGCCGTTGCTAACAAGACCAGCAGTAAGCCAGAGATACCGAAGACTAAGCCCAATTTCCAACCGTGATTATGAACTGGCATCTGAGTTGGGAATATATAGCGGAGGCGGACGACCACAATACCAATACCCAGAAAGGCAACTGCCGTGCGTATCCAAGCCAAGTAAGTGCGCTCGTTCGCCAAATGGTCACGCGCTCGATTCGGATTGTAGGGCTTTGGTATCTTCACTTCGTTGATAAACTCCTGCAAAACTGTTTTACGTTTTAAATTGCATAGCTGCATCCAAGCTGCGACAACTATGTACTATGCCGCAACTGTGATTCAATTCTTGTTTTGATGGCATATTACCGCAGCTATTATTACCTTTTATCACAAGGTCAATGCGATCGCCTCAACAATCATCTTCTCAATTTTGTAAGGGGCGATCGCAATCTCACCCAACAACAAACACTCTCAAATGATTTGATACATTTGAGAGGTGAATCAGTTCTTTCTATCTTCAACAGATAAAATCCGAATGATGAAGCGGAAGAAGTTTTTAGGTCTTTACGATGATGTATGTACCTGTCCCAATCATTATGCTGCCTGCCAGAGTCCTTGCAAAGCGATTGGATTTCTGCGT
>CASBRC010000092.1 GCA_949128015.1 Synechococcales cyanobacterium PMM_0003 | reverse complement strand
GCCTCTTTTAGAGATGAGACTTTTTTTGACAGTCTGACAGAGGCATAGGTGACTAATTCCTCCCAATTTTCGGGAAGCGAACACACTCGGACGGGGCCCTTTTTGGTGAGTTTGATGGTTACGGTTGGCTGGTATCTGTATTGCCATTCTCGGTTGTCACCGTCGCGGACTTGGCTAGCGATTAGTTTGATGCCGATAATCCCTAGCAGCTTATTAATGAATCTCATCTCATAGTCAGCGGTAGGGTATCCGAGAATATTTGCGATCGCTGATTTCTTGCAGAGCTTGACAATTTTCTGTACTTCCGGTGAGCTTGCCGTCCATCTTTTCTCAGGGTCGAGGAACTGCTGCAAGTTTAGACCGGACATCGCACGCAACTTTAACCAGCGATCGGAGATGTCTGGTAGGAAAGTTCGCAAAGGTTCCCGCCAATTCCGGCGCTGCAAATACTCAGCATCATCTTGATTCTTAAAAAGCCATGCAGCCTCTAATTGGCTGCGTAGATTGCGATCGTCATAGATTGCGCGGCGAACAAATTCCCAATTCCACAGCTCAGCCTCTTTTAGACCTGGCAATTTGTCCAAAAGTTTGAATTTGAGGACTTTGCAGCGGTCAAGCCAGTTTGCGTCATATCCCCGCTCGATTTGTTCAGCTTCTGCAAAAGTGATATCCTCAGCGTTAAATATCTGTTGGCAAGCAAAGTCGCGGCATTCTCCCTTTGCTAGTTTGTGCAGTTCGCCGTCGCCAGCAATTCCGGTTCGTATCTGTGGCTGGTAGCCAGCGCTCGAAAAAGCTTTGAAGAGATAGCCCCGCAAGTCGCGAAACTCTAGATTCTTCTTGGCTTGAATCTTGCAGTAGGTGAGGAAGTGTGGCGATTTTGCTTGCAGTGCGATTTCTGCTTGCGTCGCCTCGGTTAATTCTGCATCGGTTAGGAATTTTGATTCTGTGGCAACACGTGCAGCGATATTGTCAGCAATGATTTTGCCAAAAGTCGCGTCACCGTGTTTGCTAGCCACGCCACGCTCTGCACAATAAATATAGATATTGCCGATCGGATTCCTTACGCGCCGTGACATCTGCATACAGCCATCCACATCCAACACACCGACAAACCAGCAAAAAATATCTGAGAAATAATCTGGAATCGAGATGTCAACGCCGCTTTCTGCCGTCGGAGTGAACACTACCCACGCGGGTTTTTGTGATCGAATGTATTCGTCTGGTTTTTTCAGAAATTCCTTAGCCCAGGGCTCATTCACGGTTTTTGAGCTCAATAAAAGTCCGTCGCCGACTTCCTCAATCAACCTTTGTGCCAGCGCTTCTGCTTGCTGTATTGAATCTGTGGCAACTGCGGGCCGACCTGAGAGTAGGATCTGATTTGCGTATCCTTCAAAGAAAGCTTGATTTTGTCGCTTGCCGAATTCGTTTACCGGGGACTCTAAGAAAATCACCGGGGGCGTGTCGCCTTGAAATTGGTTCTCAATTTTCAGCAAGGCTTTATTGCCGGACAACATGGCAATGTAGCTAACTACCCAATCGGCTTGGTTCCCGTCTGTGAGTACAATCCGATCGGCTGACTTGCAGGCAAGCTCAAATCGCTCCAAAATCTCTAATCGCTTGCCGAATAGGGTGTGAGACTCTAACAAATGTTTGACCACACTAGCCGATTCGTCAATGATGAGCGTGCAACCTTCTATCCGCTCTGTGGGGATTTTCAGCAATGAATCTATACACAGAGTTAAACGCGCGTTGGCGTCGCCGAAAAATTTGTAACCGTCGTGGGCATCCAAGTGATAGCTGCCCAATTTTTCTGCAAGCTGTAACCCTAAGCTGTTGCGGTAGGTAAGATTTATTTGTGTCCCAGCGTCATCAGTAGCTACTTTGTTTTTGAGGTATTCAGTTTTACCAGTGCCTAACCCGCTCTTGATTGCGGTGATTGTTCTGCTTTGGGGGGCTTCTGCATCAAAGTAGCGGGTATTGCTAGTGACATCGGGCGAGAATCCCCGGTAAGAATTCCACAGGCTCTCGGTCTGGATATCATCAATAATTCTAGCGGCACCAATAACCGCATCAACATCGCCACCCGCCACGGCAAAATCATCAATACCTTTTTCGGGGCCCGGCAATTGTGCGATTTTGCCGATCGCTGATTTTAAGCATTTAGCGGTTTTGTTGGCCGCTAAGAATTCCTTGGATTGAAAGTAGTTGCCAGCGCGGTAGTCAAAAGCGATCGTTATGTCGCGGTCGGCTGTGTCGAATGCTTTGAGTTCCGATCGCAATTCCCACGCGGTAGCCTTTTGATATTCTGTCCCGTCTGGTTTTGTTATGATTTCGCCGCGTTCGGTGACTTTGTACCCGGTGTTTATTCCTGGTAAACCAATCGCAGCGTAACCGCGACTGATTAAGCAGCAGGCTTTCTTCTCACCTTCTGCTACCACGATCGGGCAATTGCTAGCCGTTACCCATTCCCAAAATCCGATCGCTTCATCACCAACGCCGATTACCGGAAATTCTGGCATCGGCAAACCAGCTTTGGCGGCGATACTCTGCCAGACAGCGACGGTGACGTGAGGGAAAAATATTTCTAGGGGCTTGCCCTGCGGTTGGTTATATCTGCGGGGTTCGCCTTTTTTATCAAAAGCGATCGGCGGGCCTGCTAACTGTCTGAAGCGTCCGTTAGCAATCCAACCACTAGCACTCTCGCATTTACCGTAATTTCTTTTGGCTTGAGCGCTACCGCTGCTACTGTTCGTTGTCGCGTCGGTGTCCCGATACAGCAGATCGTATATGGCGCGGGTAGTTACGGGCTCAAAGTTTAGATGATAGATTTCTGGCAGGATGCCGGAGTTGCTTATGCAGTCTTGGAAAGCAAGTTCACAGGCTTTAGCAAAATCACTTGCGGTATAGCAGTTATTCATGATAGATTGAAACCAGTTTATTTGATTCAAACAGGCACCAACCAAATCAAAAGCCAGTTTACAACGCGGACTTCTGATTTTGGTTTCAGCCTGTTTTTTTTGTGCCTTGGCACTACGTGAATAATATCATGAGTCCCAAGGTGAACGCAATCTTTTTACAAACTTGTTTGGGCGAATTGAAACCACCCAAAAACAACTAATGTTAGGAACTATAAAGTTTCTTCGGAACAGCTAAAAATGCCATTCCAAAAAACAAAAACTTCGACACAAAAACGCGAAACCTCTACCGGATAGAAGCTTGAGATGTAATTTCTACCACTGATACAGAATGATTTGAAGCTTGATTAAAAAAGCATTTTGATACGCATGATAATTTAAATATTGCTTCTATTAGACACATTAGGGAAGAAACGGTTGCTCTTTTGTTCAAAAGACCAACCGTTTTGTTACAAATCTTTACTCTTCCGCTAAGCCTTTATACTCAAAACTTTCTACATAAAAAGAGTATCGCCCCGATTCATCAATACGGGGGTAAAAATACCCATTGGAGCGCCAAACAAAGCCCAGAGAGGCCAATCGGGCTAGATTACCAAGGATTTCTGCCTTACTTCCGACAATTCTAATTTTTGTGCCGCGAGCCTGACTCTTCACGAATCACCTTGAGAATTATGTTGAATTTTAATAGCATCCTGGTTATCATGCGCAACCCCAGGGTTGATCCGTAGCACATACACTCTGGAACTCCCACCACCGCTGTGTTGTAATCGCGATTACAAACGCGGAAGGTTGCAACCTTCCGTGACGTTTCCGTCACGGTCAAAACCATTGCAACCTGAATACGGTTCACTCCCCAACTAACCGGCGATATTCAGCCTCAGCAGCTTTGTATTTTGCACCGCCACCTTTGCTAGCACCCCAAAGCTCAAGAATTATCTTGACCTTGCCGTAACCTCGAACCTTAAGGTTCATGATTTTCTCTGCTAGTTCTTGCTCTTCAGAAGTCAATTCAGGTTCGGAAATCTCAGGTTCTGACTCGCTAGAACTCAGAGCTAGAGCGCGCTCCAGCAAAAGAACCATATCGTTGGGGTTCGGCGCGGGGTTCAAGATTTGTTCGGCTTCTTGGCGGCGTTTCTGTTCGGCTACGTAAACCGATGTTGCTAGTTCATCCTCAGCATCTCCGGTAATCGCCCGTTGTTCCATTGCCTCAAATTCCTCTGCCTTGCCAAGTGCGATCGCAGTCCGTCGCGCTTCAAAGCAGCAGGCAAAAGCAGAAACTAGCGCGATACCTTGCACTAAGTTGTGCATCGGGATTTTGCGTGATAGGATAGCCGGCGGTGCTAGCCATAGGGTGATGCCGGAAATTGTCAGCGCACTGAGTTTTAGGAGCGACATAAAATCACCCCCAAACCGATCGCAATCCCCACGCCGGAACCAACTAACACAGCGCGGTATTGAAGCACATCTATTTTGAATTTGGCAATGAGTGCATCATCCAAAATCCACCCCAAAGCCCACAAGCACAAAGTTAGAGCGTAAACCGCCCGGATAAAATGCAGCGCTGTAGGGTGCAAGGTTGCCAGCCAGCAAAAAAAGCTGCTGGCAACCGCAACCATCACAAAAGTGTTGAGCGTCGCGGTTGCCTTTGTCATCTCACAGCCTCGGTTAATCTCGATCTGATTTCACTAATCCGTGCATCAGCTTTTTGTTCGGCTTGCTCAATTCCCATCCCTAGCCGTGCGTAACCCGGTCGGAGTGTGTGCAAGTGTTTCGCAAGTCGGCCATCGGCTTTCTTTTTGCCCAGTTCGTTGTCCGCGACTACTCCTTCATATTTTCGGTGTGCTTTATGAACCGTCGCGTCGGCTTCTTCAATTTTGCCCAGTGCGTTGTAAGCTCGTTTGCTTTGGCGCGCGCCGTCCGTCTTTTCCTTGGCTAGTTCCTTGATTCTGTCGGCTTCTTCGCGGTCAAAGTAACGCGGGCCGGGAACTACGGGGACGCTGCGAATACTTCCAAAATCACCGGGATTCATCGGAGTGATGACACCGGGCGCGGTTGCTGCGAGTACCTTTGATTTGTCGATCGCGTGGCTGCCGTCGCTGGCTGATGCTGATATCTGGCTGTTTCCTTGATTGGTGCCGCCAAACAAAGTAGTCATTAATCCCATTATTTTCTTCCTAGTTGAATTGTGATTTGAATCGGCAAAACCTTGCTGTACAAGGGTTTTGTTAGCCAAAGTAAAGCCATCGCCCCAACAAATAGAGCGATCGCTAATTTCCAGTTGATATTTGATTTTTCAGGTTGACGCGGTTGCAGCGGTTGCAAGTCCGGCTCGTGCTCTAGCAATTTTTCCCACGTCTCGCGCTTGCGTTTATCGCCATACAAACTTGCGTAGGGAGCTAGCCCTAAGTTTTCCGCCCGCAATTTGAGCGCACCAAGTTTTCCGCTTTCCTTAAGGAAATACGATCGCCCGTCCTTTGCGGTCGGTTTCTCTGTCATAATATTTGTGCTCCAAACGTTCCGATTCAACTTTTGGGGAAGTCGTGGTTAGTCGAGCTGGTCAAAGCTTGGCTACCGCGCATCAATCTTCCTTGATTCAAAGATTGCAGGTTCTGGGCGTTCTGTCAATGGTTCAGAATTTCTTGTGTGGAGACGGACGCCATCGGTATTTTTAGCCAGACCAATTGTGATAACGAATTGCCAGTAGTTTTAGCCATCGGTAGCCAGGATTCTAGGAACTATCGAGTAAATTACTATAAGTTACCCAAAAGTTACATATAAAATTACCTATAGAGTTACCCAAAAGTTACATATAAAATTACCCATAAGTTACCCAAAAGTTACATATAAAATTACCCATAAGTTACCCAAAAAGTTACCTATAAGTTACCGATGAGGGAAAGCTTATTCCCGCCCCGTTGATTCTGTATCACTGGAACCTGATACAGAATCAAATCCCCCCGTTGATTCTGTATCACCGGAGTTCAAGGATTCTTAATTAGATTATTGCAACATCCCATCGGATTTTGTCGGGCCATGCCAGCGTATCCGTTAGGTTCTCCAATTCCCCGATTAACATTCGATATTGGGTGCCAGCGACTTCTAGGAAGGATGCCCGTACCCATTTACCCCACCGGTTAATCCATCCCATCTTGCCTATGGGTTCCGGCTGCGATTCCGTCGTTCCTGCTGTTCGTTCCGGTGTCACAGATGCCGCCTTTTTGATATCAATTATGGTGCCATCTGTGACAAACTCTAATCCTTTACTAGCAAGCATCTCAGCCTCTTTTAGAGATGAGACTTTTTTTGACAGTCTGACAGAGGCATAGGTGACTAATTCCTCCCAATTTTCGGGAAGCGAACACACTCGGACGGGGCCCTTTTTGGTGAGTTTGATGGT
>CASBRC010000091.1 GCA_949128015.1 Synechococcales cyanobacterium PMM_0003 | reverse complement strand
GAAATTGCCCCGATCGCATTTCTGACAATGGTTTGTCCGAGCAAATGATGCGGCTTATGAATTCCGGGAGTATCGACGAGAACGATTTGAGCTTCGGGCAATGTCAAAATCCCGCGTAGACGATTGCGCGTAGTTTGGGCAACAGGCGAAGTTATCGCGATCTTTTGACCAATGAGAGCGTTGAGCAAAGTAGACTTACCAACATTTGGTCGTCCGACTAATGCCACAAAGCCCGATTTAAACCCTTCGCCCGATTCTGGAATCATGATTGCCTGTAATCAAATAATTATTTAGAAGCCTTGTAAAGCAAGGCTTCTAAATAATTATACCGCTAAAGCACCGCCGCTTGTTCAGAGGGCGGAGCCTCAAGCCATTTATCAATTAGTCCTTTTGGAGGTATAACTTCAATTCTTTTTTGGTGGATATCCACAAAAGGTGCGATCGCTTCGACAAAGGGAATTAACTCGATTTCGTTGTTTTCGGGATTGCGAACTTCTAGCAGATCGTTTCCTGCGGCGAGGATGCTAATCACCTCACCCAATAGCTTTCCTGTCGGTTGATGATAAACATTGCAACCTACCAAATCGGCAATCATGTACTCGTTATGCGCCAGTTTGGGGCGATCGCTAGTGGGGATAAACATTACATAATTACGCAAAGCTTCAGCGCGATCGCAATTGTCGATTCCCTCTAAACGGATCACAAACAGATTTTTTTTGCCAGCAATTTCACGCCCCGATAGCATCATGATCTCTTGCGGTTCATCTTTTTCAGAAGCGGCGATCCAGCGTTTACCAACATTCTCAAAACGTTCTGGAAAATCCGAATAGGACAATATTCTCACCTCGCCTTTTAGCCCTTGCGGTGAAACAATTTTGCCAATCATTAACCAATCTTCAGTCATAACTTTTATCCTAGTTGTCCTAAGTCTCGCTTCGCGAGACTTAGGACAACCTATAACATTCTTTCTATTTGTTCTAATGCGTCTAGCGCGGCGGCTCGTTCTGCTTCCTTTTTGCTAGAAAAATTTCGCATACTCTGACCATATAGGCGATCGCCAACATATACTTTAGACGCAAATTCGGGCGTGTGATCAGTTCCGCCGACTTTTTCAGTGGCATACCTTGGCAAAATATGACCGATATAGGACTGCACCCATTCCTGCAAACGATTTTTAGCATCAAGATCGGCACGAGTATTTACCAATTCTGGTGGCACTGAGTCAAACAAAGCTTCTACCGCAGGGCGCACTACCTCTACATCACAATTACAATCTAAATAAAAAGCGCCAATGATCGCTTCAAATACGCAGCTTAGAAGATTGTCGCTTTTATTTCCGCCATCGCGTAACGCGCCTTTGCCTAATAAAATTTGGGTGTCTAGTCCCAGCGCGATCGCAAAATTTGCCAACTGCTTTTCATCGACCAGTGCGGCGCGGCGGCGGGTAAGTTCATCTTCGCCTAGATCCGCATGTTGACGATAAAGATAGGAACCACTCAAAAAGTTTAAAATCGCATCTCCCAAAAACTCTAAGCGCTCATTGTCTTCCTCGGCGCTAGAATTTTCGTGGACATAGGAGCGATGGGTTAGCGCCATTCGCAATAATTTTTCATCTTTAAAAACAAACAAGTCTTTCATTTTGACTAATATAACAATCACCAGAAAAATTAGAAACTAAGAACTGCGATCGCATCCCTTTTACCTTACGATTCGACAACTTCGCTGAGAGATGCTGCCATCAGGCAAGATTGCTTGACATATTCTTGCCTCGTTGATCCACCCCACATCAAACAACGCATTTTTTAAATTAGCACTTTCAAAATTTGTCCCACGCAAATCAGCTCCAGTCAAATCAGCTCCCGTTAAGTCCGCATCGGTGAAATCAGCATTCCAGAGATTTGCACCGTTAAAACAAGCGCCGTGCAAAATCGTACCGTGCAAAATTGCTTTACTTAAATTGCTACCGATGAAATTGGCTTTACTTAAATTTAGTCTACTTAAATTTGCTAAGCGCAGATTAACTTCGCTAAAGTCCACGCGATCAAGATCAGACTCACGCAAATCTACTTCGCTTAAATTTGCTCCTTTTAAATTTGCCCCATGTAAACTTGACTCACTAAGATCAGCTTCACTGAGATCAGCATTTTGCAAATTAGCGCGACTTAAATTTGCTCGAAACAAAAAAGCATGGTGCAAGTTAGCATGACTCAAATCTGTATTAGCAAGATTAGTTTCGAGAAGATATGCTTTTTGCAAATTTGCACCTTTAAAATTCATACCATGCAAATTTGTACAATTCAAAATCGCTAGTCGAAAGTTAGCACTACTAAATTCTACATTTGTAAACCGCACACCACTTAGTCCTGCATAGCTAAAATTGGTGCGCGTGATATCGGCATTGCTGAGATTAGAGTCTAGCAAAGATGCACCGCATAAATCGGCATCGGATAAATTTGCGCCTGATAGATCGGTATTGCAAAGAGTCGCCTCCCATAGATTCGCAAAAACTAGATTTGTGTTGCGTAAAATCGCATTGCTGAGATTAACTTTACTTAAATCTAATCCCTTCAAATCCCATCCCTCAAAGTTTCGCTCTCCTTGGGAATACCGTTCTATCAAATTGCGTCTCTTAGCAATGTGATTCAACATAAAGATAATATGTCAGCATCAATAAAGAACGAATACATCTCTCGTTCATCTACTTTTGCATATTACTTTGCATATTACTTTGCTTTCGCCTTTTGTTGTTGCTTTTCTTGACGTTTTTCGGTTTGTTTAGCTTTGTCTTTCTCCTTTCTTACAGTATCTTTCGCGGCTTTCGCAGCTATTTCAGCCTTATGTCTAGCTTCTCTGGTTTCCTCTTCTCTTTTTTCTTGATAGTAGACGTAGTCTCCTGCATACATGCAGAGATCACCATCGCGGATTTCGACAACCTTATTAGCAACTTGCGAGATGAAATAGCGATCATGGGAGATTACCGCTACTGTGCCTTCATATTCGCGTAAGGCGGCTTCGAGCATTTCCTTGGCAGGAATATCAAGGTGGTTTGTCGGCTCATCTAGGATCAAGAAATTCACAGGAGTGAGTAGCATCTTCGCGAGGGCAAGCCTTGCTTTTTCGCCGCCACTGAGATCGCGCACGCCTTTAAATACGGTATCGCCACTAAATAAGAACTTACCAAGCACACCGCGTACTTCTTCGTGGGTCATCTTCGGGAAGTCATCGTGGATGGTGTCGAATACGTTTTTGTGCAAATCAAGGGCTTCGGCTTGATTTTGCTCAAAGTATCCAACTAGGACATTATGTCCGAGGTTGATTTCGCCTTCGTTAAATTGCTCTTTACCAACTACCATCTTGAGTAGGGTGGATTTACCAGCACCATTTGGCCCCAAAAATGCAACGCGATCGCCCCTTTCGATTTCTAGTTTTGCGCCTAAAAACAAGATCTGATCGCCATAGGCATGGGTGAGATTTTTGATCTCAACGGTGACTTGCCCACTGCGCGATGCGGGTGGAAAATGAAATTTTAGAGTTCTGACATCACTATCAGGAGCTTCGATGCGATCGATTTTATCTAGTTGCTTTTCGCGACTCTTAGCTTGGGTACTGCGAGTAGCGCTTGCCCTGAAGCGATCGACGAAGACTTGTTGCTTTTCAATATATTTCTGCTGACGTTCAAAAGCAGCTCCCTGTGCAGCTTTATTTTCGGCTTTTTGAGCCAGATAAGCTGAGTAATTGCCCAGATAGGTCATCGATACGCCGCGCTCGGTTTCCACAATCGAGTTACAGAGGCGATCAAGAAATTCGCGGTCATGGGAGACGATCACCATTGGCGTGCTTAGCGATCGCAAATATTTCTCAAGCCATTCGATTGTTTCTAGATCTAAGTGGTTGGTCGGTTCATCTAGTAGCAACAGGTCTGGCGATTGCAGCAAAATTTTGCCTAAGCCCATCCGCATCTGCCAGCCGCCACTATATTCGCTGACAAGGCGATCGCCATCGTCAGCTTTAAAACCGAGGTCGGGCAATAATTTATCAATGCGGCTTTCTAGTTCGTAGCCGTTGTGGTCTTCAAACTGGCGTTGGAGGCGATCCATCACTTTGAGGATCGGTTCATAGTCTTCGCCATCTTTTAGATGTTCTAGATGGTAATGAACTTTTGCTAATTCTTTTTGGATTTCTCGAACTTCCTGAAATGCTTGCCACATTTCTTGTTTGACAGTCCGAGTCTCTTCGATGTCAAATTCTTGGCTGAGATAGGCAATTTTCAAGCTCGAAGGACGAACAATCTGCCCTGCGGTAGGTTCGGTTTCCCCTGCAATAATCTTGAGCTGTGTTGATTTTCCTGCGCCATTTACGCCGACTAAACCAATGCGATCGCCTGTTTTAACTTCCCAGTTAACGTCCTTGAGGACTTCGCCAGTGGGATAAATTTTCTGAATGTGTTCAAGACGAAGCATAGATTTAGGGTAGCAACAAAACTTAACTTTCTATTAAGATTATCATTTTTTTGTAACAAAAGTGTCACTCTACCCAAAACCCACATAGAAAAGATTACTAGCAGTCCGATCCAGATTGCTAGTAATCTTCTCAATTTCCCAATTCCACTGACTTACAGGCAATCCTGATTAAAACTGTTAGTGATTTATAGTAAGGAAAGGAGGGATAAATACTTGTCTTGGTAAAATAATTTGATCGCGTCAAAATTCTGACGCAATAAATTTTTAACTTGTGAAGTCGAACAATTGCCAAGTCGAATCCAGATAACCTTAGGTGGATTCCCAAATACTAGACTGAGGTCGTGCATATCTGAATCTTTCGAGACAATCATTAAATCATTGAACTTGGCATAATCCCAAACTATGGGATCGATAATTGATTTCATTTCAACATCTCGAACGTGTAGCGAATTTGGGAAAATGTCATGCAAGCGTAGCGATAACTTTGAAGATAGATTTTCGTCAAAAAGCAATTTCATGCTGATATTGGTGCAATCATTCGGCATCTTCTAGCGATAAATATATGAATAGCCAAACCACGTGAGCGTCCTCTTCTTCCCAATGCGATTTTGCTTTGTCATTCCTATAATATTTACTAGTTTTTAGCAGTGAATTGCAACATAGATCTAAACCTCTCCTCTCATGACCATTTCGCCCGTGGATTCGGACATATCTTTGTTTGGCTCAATTGTAATGATTAATGTCGTAGATTGTTTGAGAGCATTGCCTAAAGGTACTTTCAAGAAGACTTTCCCTTGATCGTCAGGACGAAATTGAGCGCAATCAATCTTTTTGCCATCGACGATCGCCCAAAGTCGATAACTATTGTCTTGAGGAATTTGCCTTAGATTTTGAATGCTAATCATCGCGGTTTTTTCAGTCGGGGCAATCATTACACTGCCTGTTGCCGCAGGAATTGCCCCCATACCCTTGAGAGAAATCATCCGATTGTCAGCACCTTGCAGCATCGCAATCGTTTGCCGATGTTTTTGTAATTCTATTTGATTAGTAGCAATTTGCTGACGCATTTGGTAATTGTCAAAGCCAAGGGCAATTATTGCGATCGCACTGATACTACTTAACCCAATCGTGCCTAATTTCCAGAGATTTTTATGCTGAGGCGATCGCGTAACTATTGATAAATCTATCGATGGTTCTAATGGCTCTGCTAATAGATTCTCAACGCCTATGGGAATAGCTTTCGAGGCAATGCGATCGCGTAAGCTTTGCGCTGGATAGGTTTCACTTAAGCCGAGAGGAAGCATTGCTAAGGTTTCTTGAAACTGGTCGATCTCGGTAACTATTTCTGGATGTTCAGCAATTAGTTGATGCATCTCGGTTACTTCTTGATGGGTAAGATCTCCTAAAACGTAGCCTGCTAATAGCTCTTTCCATTTATGAGGGTATTTATTATTTTGTGGTGTCATCATCACTCCAACGTATCCTGCAAACTTTCTCTCAATCTGATCAATCTATTTCGCGCCCAAAACTTAACCATTCCCAAAGGCGTATCTAGAGCTTTCGTAATTTCGGTTTTGCTAAGTCCATCAAAATATGCCATTTCTAATACTTAAGGTAAATGAGCATCGTTACTATACATACGCATCTTAATTTAGGACGGATGAGTTACCAATTATAATTTAGGCAAAAAAACCTTAAAGGACACGCAGTAAAATAAAAACCCAGATTTTTAGTGTTCGCTGCGCCACTAAAAGTCTGGGTTTTTATTAGATCGCAGAACCCTAAACTAAAGATAACTACAGATATTTTTCTGGCAAGCAAACAAAACAAAATATGTCAGATGCTCAAATTAGTGTTATAAAGTTCGCAAACTAGACGCAACCAATTAAGCCAATTAAAAAATTAGTGCCGAACTTACTCTCTAGCGTTATTTCAGATGGCATTGTTACGAGGTGATTTCTTAAATGGAGAGCAATAATATTCGTAATAGTTCTTACGAGCAGACCCTCGCGGGAGTCACCAAAGACTTGTCTGATCTGCGGGCAAACATCTTGGGCAAGCTCAGCCGCGAAATTTTAATATTACAAGCCCAAAAAAATGCCCTTACGGACGACATTCAGCGCCTTCAGTCTCAACGCAAAGAGCTAGAGGTGTTAACTGTTGCTCAGCAAGGGATGAATCAACAGGAAATCCAGCGTCAGCAATGGATCGAACAACTTGCCCAATCAATTACCTATCACCTCAAAAATGACGTAA
Source organism: Synechococcales cyanobacterium PMM_0003 (assembly GCA_949128015.1). Classification (GTDB taxonomy): domain Bacteria; phylum Cyanobacteriota; class Cyanobacteriia; order Pseudanabaenales; family Pseudanabaenaceae; genus Pseudanabaena. The sequence goes on along the minus strand of CASBRC010000091.1, from coordinate 3,308 downwards.
TTGTTACTAACTCCAATGCACTCAACGATCATTCTGAGAATTTTGAGCAGTTGATGCTTAATCTCGATGGTGCGATCAGAACTACATTCCAGTCTTTGCAACGTGATGTAGACACATATCAGCGCGATCTTGACGATCAAATGCAACGCATGTACACCCAGAGGCAACAAGGCGAGCTAATGCTCTCCGCTCTTGTCGAAAGAATTGATGAGTACTTACGGCGATCTTCAGGCGATCGCTATGGTGGCGGAAATATGGGGGGCAATTCACCAACTAATTTCACGGGGACATCTGGTTTTACGGGGACGCTTGGCACTAATGGCAGCACATCACCTACTGCTCCCAACGGCAATGGCAATTACAACCAAATTCAAATCCCCACATTTGATAGTAGTCAATATAGGCAATATGACCAAAACGACACTCGCCCCTATGCAGGCGATCCGACTGAACCGTTTAACTCCCTAGAGTCAACCCCTCCCGTAGTTCAGCCCACCAGACGCATGAATGATTGGTGGGTTGGGTTTACCTTAGTTTTGGGAGCTTCAGTAGTTCTATCCTTACAAAATATTTTGGTAAGGGTGATTTTTTCAAACTCTAGTATTTTTGGGATGTTTAATTTTGGTGGGTTGATTACACCAACTGTCCCCAACTCATTCATGTTGCTGTTGTTGCGAATGCTATTCGCAACACCAATTATGTGGCTCGTCGCTAAGTTCATTTTTCGGGTGGATGTATTCCGCGACTTTCAGCAGCTACTTACACCTAACCGTAGATTATTATTCTGGCGGGTTGCCTTCAGTGCTTTATTGCAATTTGCTTCTTTTGCCTTCATTTATGTGGCTTTAGGCATTTTGAATCCAGGATTAGCCGTTACGCTATTTTTCATTTTCCCGACGGTTACAGTCCTAATGGCTTGGCTCTTATTTGGCGATCGCCCCAGCAAAGAGCGCTGGTTTGTGATTGGAGTGATCTATGCAGGCATTATGCTGACCTATAACATCTTTGCTGTGACTAAGCCTGATACTTGGGGCGTAATTGCTGCCATGACTTCAGGTGTATCCTTTGCGGGCTATATTATTACCTCACAAGCATGTTTTAAACAACTAAATCCCGTCTCATTTACATCGATTAATTTTGCAATTATTTTGCTCCTGTGCATTGGCACATTGCCATTCACCTTGTCATCGATTTCCCTAAACGGTTCACTGATATTTATGTGCTTCCTGATTGCACTAACTACTTTAGGTGGTTATTTGCTAACCAGTTTTGGAACAAAGATGATGGGGGCTGCCCAAGCCTCAATTGTCAGTGCTAGTGGCCCTGTGTTTACTACATTCCTAGCATTCACGATTTTAGGAAATAAGCTAGATGCAATCCAGCTATTTGGAGTGTTAATGGTGACAGGCGGCGTAGGGTTACTCAGTTTGCAAAATATTTATAAAAAGTCAGCTAAGTAGTCAAGCATAATTAAACCCAAAGCCCAAAAAGCTGTAGCGCTCGCGCAGCGAGCGCTACAGCTTTTTGGGCTTTAAGGTTTCTTTTATTTACCTACTTAAACGAAAAAAGTAAATGGGTATGAATTTAGCAATTCTCATTATGAAACCAATCTTTATAATGGGAATTGCTGGGATGAATTGTCCCTGCAACTTTTTGGTCTAAATTCCTGTAAACTAGCTATTACAGTCCTTACGGATAGAAGTGGTTATCCAGTGGTCAAAAACTCACAGCATCCAGATCAAGAAACAACAGTATCAACATCGCAATCTCATCAAGTAATGCGATCGCTTTGGCGTGGACTAGCCCGTGAGCAGGGTTTGCCAGTGTGGGCTTTGTTGGCAATTTTTTTGGTGATGTTGCTGTCATGGAATTGGCAACTAATCGCGGCAACCAGTGCGGGTATCTTCGCTATGATTGCAGTCTATGTGATGCAGGACTGGAACTGGAATGTAATTTTATGGCGAATTCAGAAGTATTTGCAAAGCCCCTATCGCCACTTGCCCATATCGGTTGCTAGTGGCGCAGTAACGGTTTTTCTGACCTATACGGTATTAGCAGTATGGTCAAATCAAGAAAATCATTGGTTAGCATCAGCTAATATTTTGCAGCTAGGCGCAACTTTGGGGATTTTGGGACTGCTAGTTCGTCAAGCTTTTAAACAATGGTTGCAACGTCAACAAGATAATTTTGATCAGCTAATTGCTCAGCTTGCCGTAAACGATGATTTGGCAAGATTGATTGCGATTAAGCAGATTAATCAATATGCTCAAGATAATCGCTTACCTGCGGCTCAGGAGCGGGCAATCGCCGATTATTGTCAGGTTTTGCTAAATCGAGAAACTGAGACAACGATGCGTGATGCGATCTTTGAGACTCTTGAAACTATGCAATCCATTACTGCCAAACCTGCCCTTAAGAGATCAGCCAATAATATTTAATTCATGAGAGTGAGTCCCTTTAGGACTTACTCTCATCAATATTTCTACGTTACCTAAACATTCATGCAAACTAAAGATCAAATTCTCGATTGCCAAGTTGCCTTATTAGTTCAAAGTACGCCCGATCAGGAAACTGCTAGTGCCGTTAGTTTGATTGGATCAGTACTTAAGGCGATCGCAAAAAACCTCAAACATACAATTTATTTCGTGATCCAAGATATTGAAGGTGGTTGGTTACTTACGCCGCTTAGCAATCATGACAATCCTGAACTCGAAAAGACAACGATCTACGCTTATTGCGATCGCACTCCCGCTAATATCGATCGGTTGCGACTAAATGACGAGCATCTCGAATGTGGCGAATATAATGTGATTGATATGCTGTTTCGCTTAATTGGCATGAAACAGGTTGACAGTATTGTGTTTTTTGACCGATCAACGGATACGCAAAACGGGATCGAAATTGTGCGTAATGATATTGAAGAATTATGCGAGAAGCAAATTAAACGCGCTCAGTTTGGCTTGCAAAAGCTAAATGAAATTAAAAATAACGCCAACATTGCCTAGAGAATAAAGAAAGGCTGCGCTCCGCGCAGCCTTTCTTTATTGGAGACATATAGAAAAGGGACGCGAAGCGTCCCTTTTCTTATTCGTAATCGATAAATCCGCACATGACAGCGCCATCGACTGTACCTGTGCCACTTACCAGACAAGCTAGATTATCTTTGCGGCTCATCGTTACAATGCGATCATAATTACTGCCAGTAAGTAAATTGTCTGCGATCGCCATTACTTCGGGGGTCGTATTAACTGCAAGGATAATTTGATTGCGGCTAGTATCAGCACTGTCGGAGCGGACTTCAGTTTGAG
>CASBRC010000090.1 GCA_949128015.1 Synechococcales cyanobacterium PMM_0003 | reverse complement strand
GTTTGCAACGCCATAGGTGCTGCAAACCCCAAAATTGGTTTCATAATGAGAATTGCTGGGATAGAAACTGCAATTTTTATTTGCGATCGCAATAATTTTTGAGAGCTAAAATATGAAGGATTGTCGCTGTATAGAAATTCGCCTAAAAAAATTAATATGGAAAAACCTGCAATTACCGATCACGAAATTCATCCTTTGATTGCTCAGCGATGGAGTCCTCGCGCTTTTGATAGCAAACTCGTGGAAACCGAGAAACTCGCTCAGTTATTTGAAGCCGCAAGATGGGCTTCTTCTTGCTTTAACGATCAGCCTTGGACATTTATCGTCGCAACTAAAGATGACAAGGTAAATTATCAAAAGATGCTTGACTGCCTTGTGCCTGCAAACGTAGTCTGGGCGCAAGCTGCTCCAGTTTTGGGGCTAGTTGTTGCTCAAAAGACTTTTAAGCACAATGGTAAACCTAATGCTTGGGGTGAATACGATGCAGGGCAAGCGGCGGCAACTCTAGTATTGCAAGCTACAGCTTTAAATCTCGTCGCTCACCAAATGGGTGGCTTTGATGCAGCAACTGCGATCGCAACTTTTAATATTCCTGAAACGGCGCGTCCTGTAGCGGCAATTGCGATCGGTTATGCAGGAGAAACTAAGAATTTGCCTTCAGATCTACAAGAGCGAGAAAATGCACCTCGCGAGCGTCATCCCCTATCAAGTTTTGTTTTTACTGGTGCATGGGGAAATTCAGCCCCATTCGTTTAAAAAAAGCTTGCGCTTCGCGCAAGCTTTTTTTTAAACGTTATAGAAATTTATAGCAATCCTGCTTGAGCTAAGCCCAAAATAAGCCCTGCACCAAGGATATGACCAAAACTAGTAACAGCTAAAAACTCTGGTAGACCAAAGCCTGAAAATAGACCGGGTAATTCCACAGGCAAGCTAGGACCAACACCTTTGACTTGAATGCCATAGCGAGCAATGACTAACGCAAATAAGTTAGCTGTTACCATGATCAATCCAACACTTGGTGACCAAGTAGGAGTAGCGGGAACTGCGGCAAGCAAGTTAAAAGTTAGATGTGTCATAAATTTGTTTTCCTAAGTCTATTTACCTATAAGTTTTTTTAAGTTCCATAATCCTAAGAGGTATCTAGACATCAAAAAATTCTTCTTAAGCTAAATTTATTAAACTTAGTAATCGTTTACAGTCAACAAAAAAAAGCGATCGCACTTTGTGCGATCGCTTTTTTGGATAACCTAAGAATTAGCACTGCGCCGCAACGCTAATTCTTGGATGGGAAGGGAGTAGATTTAGATTTCTTCCAAAACTTTGAAGCGAACATGATTAAGTGCCAGCTCACCAATAGAATATGGCTGAGGTTGAATTGTCTCAAAAAATATGCCTTTGCCAATTTCTACATGATACCAAGGTAAACCCATAAACCAGCGCGTAGGATAAGGACGATAGCCAGTATCGTCAGGATTAGATTCCATTGGTAGCCAGCCAATACTAGGAATATAGAACTCAATCCAGACGTGGTTGTAATATTGATGTAGAGGAATATTCATCGCCAAATCGTTCTCATGGGGACATTTATAGCGTCCAACCGTGCGACAAGCGATTCCATTTAATCTAGTTAGCGCTAGTAATAAACCCACATACTCACCACAAGAACCCGTACCTCTGACGAGAACTTCTTCTGGTGGAGCAATGTAAGGCGTAACCCGATAAGAGAGCTTGTCATAGACGTAATCACGGATCATCAGCATCTTTCGTAAAATATTAGTCTCATCACCCACGGCTTCCTTAGCGGCTGCTTGAATGATCGGATTGTCCATGCTCAGACCATCATCGTCAATGAGATAAAGCTTCTGCATTTCGGGTGATAGTTCAGGAACAAACTCCACTTCGCTATCCTTTAGCTCATACTTAATTCCATGCAGTTCTAAAGTCGCCTTCCAGCCAAACATTCGCGATTCTTCTGGCTTTAGATTGCCAAGTTTAAAGGCAGCGACACGCTGACCATCGACAATTTCTTCTTCAAAAGGAAGCCCTATCGGCTCAATCGCTAATAATTTTTGACGATAGTTATCAGTGGGATAAGCAACGCGCCATGTGAGGTTATAGATAGAAGTTGGCTCTTCCGCAGAAAGTTCTTCGAGATAGATCATCTCTACTTTATAGCCAGAGGTGAGCGTATAGTTTAGTTTCCCATCTTTATATTGATTAAATTTAAGGCGATGGATAAAGGTTTTTTCACGACTGGAAACAGAAAATGGTTGATCTAAATCATTAGGATTATCGCGGATATAGTTTTCATCACCTGAGTAAACCACATACAAGTCATCTCCTAAAAATCCTAATCCCATCGGGTTGGGAAATGGGGTTAAACCACGATGTAAAACTTCACCTGTTTTGGCATTAAGTCGATAAACGGTTTCTTCAGTGCGATCGCAAATCCATAATTCTTCACCCACTAAAGTTAGCGCTTCAAAGCCTGCCCCAGGAGCATCCATGATTCGCAGTAAAGTGCGCGTGGCTCGTCCAAACACAAAAATCTTGCCAACTTCACTCGAACTCACATACACACCACCCTCAGATACTGCGATACCATCAATCTTGTTGGGTAGCTCCATAAATGGTTGCAGATCGAAATCAACCATGTTGCAGTAATAAATTCCATTGTCCTTAATGATCCAAAGTGTCTCACTTGCGATCGCTAAACCCGTTGCATCTCGAAACTGCAATGCTGTGTAATTATTCAGTATCGTTGCGCCTTCGGAGGAGGGATCAATTTTGAGCAGATGCCCCTGATAGGAATCTACACAGAGCGCGTAGGGCTTGCCACTATTGGGATCGGTTTGCCACACTAAACCATGAAGGTTATAAGCGCCAATGGGATAAATCGTGCTTGGTAAGCTAGGCATAGGGTATTTAGGCGGGTGAATAGGCGGATAATTTAGCAAAGCTTGAGGCTTTCTACAAATTTTGATCTGACTTCAAAAGCAACATTACTTCCGTAGCGAAGGCAACAGAAAGAAATCATCGTAAGATTAGATATGTGGGAATTCATACCACATACCTAATCTTACGATGCAAAGGCAGACAGCCATAGCTCAATTAATCCGTTAAATATTTTTCTGTAGTCATACTTTCTGGACAATAAATGAGGCCATATTCTCTACTCACAAGCATTTTGTATCTAATTGGACCGATGCTGATCATCGTCAGTCACATTGGTTCGTTGCTTGTTTTGGTAACTGGTTTATCGTGGGGCGCGATCGCTTGGATTTTACTGCTATATGTGATCCGCATGCTTGGCACGACAGGCATTTATCACCGACTGCTAACCCATAAAAGTTATCAAGTTCCCGCGCCCCTATTGTGGATCGGCTGTATTGTAACCGCATCGGCGGGTCAGATGGGACCAAGTTGGTGGAAAGCACATCATATGAGCCATCACCAACATTCCGATCAAGCACTTGACACCCATTCGCCCTATGCTCCTGTACAGGGGATTAGAGGATTTCTTTGGTCACAGGGTGGCTGGCTGTTATCTTCTCGATTTTTTCCCGACAAATTACCATCTGACGTAGAAAGCGATCGCGTTTTACAAGTGATTGACCGTTTACATTTCGTCCCTGTCGTAGCTCTTGGGGCAATCTCATATTTTATGGGTGGACTGGAATATCTCGGTGCTTTCTTTTTAAGTACGACATTGCTATTTCACGGCGTACAGACTGTCAATTCACTCAGTCATATTTGGGGCAATCAACCATTTGTCACTAGCGATAATAGTCGCAATAACTGGTTTGTAGCGTTTTTGACTCTAGGCGAAGGCTGGCATAATCTTCATCACGCTTTTCAGTCCTCTAGCCGCCACGGTATGACAATTCATGACGGGAAGGTTGTTTATCTGCCAGATCCAACTTTTAGTTTTATTAAATTGCTGGAGTCTCTGAAGTTAGCATCAAAATTGAGATTGCCAAGTGAAAAAGATCTGTTGGCAAAAGCTAACAAGCAAAACTTGCAGAATTTAGAATTAGCAGAATTAGCGATCGCCTCAGGAAAATCAAAAGATTCTTAACTGACATCACTTTTCACAGCACTAAAAAAGAAACCTCGCTAAGCGAGGTTTCTTTTTTAGTGCTGTGAATCTAGAAAAGCCAAAAT